>JAEWKL010000661.1 GCA_023386115.1 Pseudomonadota bacterium | reverse complement strand
GGCGTGAACCGCCGCGACCTCGCCCGCGCCGCCGAGCGCCAGGGCGCGCAGAACGGGCTCGAACTGGCCGCCCTCATGCTCGACCGCTTCGGCCTGATCGCCCCGCGCCTCGCGGCCCTGCCGGCCGACGACGCGGAATGGACCGCCGATCTCCTCGCCGAGGTCCGCGTCGGCATCAACGTGGTCGAGCTGCGCCGCGACCGGCGGCTTCTCTCGCCACCCGGGAAGGACGCGGTCGAGCGGCTCCTCGCCGCCCTCGGCTGCCATTTCGGAAGCGAGGCGATCGAGCCGGCGCCCGCGCTCCTCGACGCCATCGATCGGGCGCTCGATGCGGTCGCCGCCGATGCCGGAGAGGCGGCGGGGCGCGCCGCCCTGATGGGCCTCGTCGGGATCCGGCGCGGCCTGTTTCCGGAGGCGGAGCCCTACCGCCCTTCCCTGCCGTCTGACGCGCAGCCCGAGCTCGCGGCATGACGGGGGAATTCGACCTCTACGGCGTCTTCGTGCCGAGCCTCGCGGCCTGGATGGTGCTCGCCTTCCTGATCAGCCTGCCCCTGCGCCGGTTGCTGGCCTGGACCGGCGTCTACCGCCTGGTCTGGCACCGGCCCCTGTTCGACCTCGCCCTCTACGTGGTGCTCCTCGGCGCCGTCGTCGCGATCGCGGTGCCCCTCACCTCGTGAGCGCCGTTCCCGATTGTTCGGATCCCCCCATGCCCCGGCTCCTCGCCCTCTCGTTCCGCCTCGTCGTCACGCTCGGGATGGTCGCCGTCGCCGTGGTGGTCGGCCTGGCGCTGTGGGACTACTACATGGAGGCGCCCTGGACCCGGGACGGGCGGGTGCGCGCGGACGTCGTCGCGGTCGCGCCCGACGTCTCGGGCCTCGTCACCGAGGTTCTGGTCGAGGACAACCAAGTGGTGAAGCGGGGCGACGTCCTGTTCCGGATCGATCCGGACCGCTTCGCCCTCGCTTTGCGCCAGGCCGAGGCGGTGGTGGAGGGCAAGGCGGCGACGATGGAGCAGGCCGCCGCCGACTATGCCCGCTACACGAAGCTGAGCGACGCCGCGGTCTCGCAGCAGCGGGTGGAGGCGGCCAAGGCAGCGAACCTGGAGGCCAGGGCCGCCCACAGTCAGGCCGTGGCCGACAGGGACCTCGCCCGGCTCAACCTCGAACGCTCCACCGTGAAGGCGTCGGTCAACGGCCGCATCACCAACATGGAGCTGCGGCCGGGCGCCTATGTCGGCACCGGCCGCGGCGTGATGGCGCTCATCGACAGCGACACGCTTCGCGTCGAGGGCTATTTCGAGGAGACCAAGCTGCCGCGCATCCATGTCGGCGACCGGGTCAGCGTGCGGCTGATGGGCGACGACGTCACGCTGTCGGGCCGGGTCGAGAGCTTCGCCGGCGGCATCGCGGATCGCGAGCGCACGGCCGGCTCCAACCTCCTGGCCAGCGTCAACCCGACCTTCGCGTGGGTGCGTCTCGCCCAGCGCATCCCGGTCCGGATCAAGCTCGACACGGTCGCCGACGAGGTCCGTCTCGTCTCCGGCCGCACCGCGACCGTCGCGGTCGAGCCCAGGGGGGAGAGGCCGCACTTCGACGTGTTCGGATTCTGGCGCGGCAAGCCGTCCCCGTCCGCACCGGGCGGCGGGCGTTGAACCGTCGTGCGGATCGGCTCACTCGGCTCGTAGGCTCACGCGGCTCGCAGGGTCACCTGGCTCGTCAAGTCACACGGCTTCGTCGGGTCATTTGGCCTGCGGGCTCGCAGCCGCGGGAGCCAGCCAGGCGCCGGCTGCGGCCAGCATCGTCTCGACCCCGGTGCGAAGCGTCGGTGTCAGGACCGGGGCATATTCGGGAGAATGGTTGGACGGGAGCTCGTTCAGTGTCCCGGCCTTCTCCGCCTCGGCGTACCGGTCCGGGTCGGTCCCGCCGACGAACCAGAAGACCGACGGCACCTCCCAGGCGCGGGCGAAGACGGTGAAGTCCTCGCTGGCATTGGCACTGCCGGCGGGCTGCACCCGCTCCGCGCCCAGGCGCTGCTTCAGGGCCTCGGTCACCGTGGCGGTCGCCGCGTCGTCGTTCACCGTCAGGGGAAACTGCCCGAGCCGGGTGAGGAGGGGCGGCTTCGGGGCGCCCGAGATGGCGGCTTCGCCATCGACGACCCGCTTGATCAAGGCCAAAACCTTGCCCCGCACCGCGTCGTCGTAGGTCCTGACGTTGAGCTGGAGCTGCGCCTCGTCCGGGATGATGTTCGCGCTCGAGCCGGCCTGCATCGACCCGACCGAGATCACGGCTTTGTCGGACATCGAGACCTCGCGCGAGACGATGGTCTGGAGCCGCATCACCGTGGCGGCGGCCATGACGACGGGGTCGATGGTCGTTTCCGGGCCGGAGCCGTGCCCGCCGCGCCCGTACAACGTCACCTTCAGGCTGTCGCTCTGGGAGAGGACCGGGCCGGGGGCGAGGCGCACCTGACCGGCCGGGAACGGCAGCACGTGCTGCCCCAGGGTGGCGACCGGCTTCGGAAAGCGCTTCAGCATGCCGTCGTCGACCATGGCCTTGGCGCCTGCGCCGATCTCCTCGCCCGGCTGGAACACGGCCAACACGGTTCCACGCCATGCGGTCCGGTTGGCGGCCAGGATCTGCGTCGCGCCCATCAGCCAGGTGACGTGCAGGTCGTGTCCGCAGGAATGCGCGATGTCGGTCTCCCGGCCCGACGCCGGATCGGTCCCTCTCTTCGTGCTGGCATAGGGCAGGCCGGTATTCTCCTTCATGGGCAGGCCGTCCATGTCGGCGCGCAGGAGCACCGTCGGGCCTTCGCCGTTGCGCAGGAGGCCGACCACGCCGGTGCCGCCCACGCCCTCGGTGACCTCGAAGCCCTGATCCTTGAGCCATTGCGCGGCGATGCGGGCAGTGCGCTTCTCCTGCATCGAGAGCTCGGGATTGGCGTGGAGGTCCTCGTAGATGCCCTTCAGCGCCGCGAGCTGCGCCTCCGTCGGACCGGGTAACGCCGTCGGGCCGCCCTGGGCGAAGGCTGGATCAGGAGCGGTCGAGAGGACAACGAGTGCGACCAGCGCGAGCCAGCCATCCTGTTTGCCGACGATCATCTTGGCGTTTCCTCTCGGTCGATCCGTGGGAGCGGTCCTTCGACAATGTCCGTCGTCGCGAAGCGTCTCGATATCGGCGAGCCGCGATGGATCGACGTGATCATTTATAGGGGAGGCCGGCGCGGGGCGATATCGTGGACGCGTCCCGCTCCCGCGCCGGTCACGGTGCCGAGGACTGCGAACCCGATGAAATCCATCTCCTTGCGCGAGGCCACGAGGGCCGCGGCGACCGCGAAGACGATGACCCCGAGCCAGTCCAGGGTCGCGGTTGCAGTCTCGAACATCGAATGTCGTCACCGCGGGTGACCGTGGTCCCGTCGTGGTGCATTCACCACGACCGTTACCTGAAGAGAATGACTTGGTTGTCGGATCGCGGGTGGTCGTCCCATTCCCGCTGCACCATCACCTCGGGCATCGACGTCTTCACGACGACGACGGTGCCCAAGGGGACGCGACCGTAAAGGTCGTGAATATCCTCGTTCAGGAGGCGGATGCAGCCGGAGGAATCGGTGCCACCCACCGTCCATGGCTCGTTGGTACCGTGGATGCGGTAGAGCGTGTCCCGGTTGCCTTGGTAGAGGTAGAGAGCGCGGCAGCCGAGGGGGTTCTCGACGCCTGGCTCGACGTAGCGCGGGATGTTGGGCCGGCGCTTCAGCATGGCCTCGGTCGGTCGCCAGCCCGGCCACTTGGCCTTGCGCTTGACCACGGCGGTGCCCGACCACGTGAAACCGGCCCGGCCGACCCCGATGCCGTAGCGGATCGCGGTCCGTTCCTCGCGCACCAGGTAGAGGAAGCGCGCATGTGTATCGATGACCAGCGTCCCCGCGCGCTCCGGGCCGTCGTAATCCACGAGTTGCCTGCGGAACTCAGGCGGCACGAGCGTGAGGTCGACCTTGGGAACGTCGAAGGGCTCGTCCGGGATCTCGCCGATGAACCAGGCATCGCGGTTCGAGGCCGGATCGGGCGCGGGGGCTTTCGGCGGTTCGGGCTCGGTGTCCCAGAAGAAGGCCTGTGCTCGCCCCGGCACGAGGAATGCGGCGGCGAGCAGAAGGGACCGGCGGGTGGCCAACATCGTCGTGGCTCCTGGCTTAAGCGTTCGGGGACCTGCGCGGCTCGGCGCAGGATTCGACGTCGCCACGCGGTCGATGCCGGGCCGGCGTCGTCTGTCGCGGCTCACGGGAGGAGCCGGCCGGTCGCGAGGGGAGCGGTGCGGGTGCGGCAAGCCCGAGGGCTTCCGGCGGGTCCAGGCTATGGGCGTGTCATCGGGCCGACCTCCGAGGTTGCTCCGCACGCGTCGTGCCGTGCGGGCCCCCTCTGTCATCGGCCTGAGAGTTTCGACGCAGCCCCCGAACGAGGTCGCGCCTTACACCATCGGCGGGAGCTGCCGCTCCGCTTTCCAGAGTGTCGAACGAACGAGCGGTCCGGGTGCCTGAGAGTTTCCGGGGCGGTTGCTCCTTCGGCGGCCGGTTCGCACCGGCTCTCTCCCGCTCGTCGATGATCCTGCCTAACCGACCCTCCCAGGAAACGAAAGTCATTTCGATAGCATGCTATCGAAACGATGTGCCGAAACGCACGCACGCGTCGGTGCAGGAGGGCGGCACCTGATCGGCGGAAGGGGGCCTGAGGATCATGCCGCCGGCCGCAAACGGAAGGTGTCGCGGTGGTCACCGGTTCGGCGACGGAAATGATGCAATAATACCAACGGTCGCTGAAAACGACCTTTGGTTCCGTTCTCGAATTTTCGCCAAGCCTCTGGCTTATGGTCGAAAATTCGAGATGGATCAACGGCCTGATGCGTCAGCATCTTAGGCCGTTATTATAACAAGAAGCGAGACAGAGCGGCCTTGTGCAACTCTGCCTCGCCGAGGGGCGCCGACCGTCATCGGCAGGCGACTTGCTCCGCGTCCGGCCCGGCCAGGACGGTGATGGTTTCGGGCGCGAGTCCGGCCGCCCCCACGGCGATGGGTTGTCCCTGCATGGGGGCATAAGTGTCATCGACTCGTGGAGCGACCACGTCGCCGTTCCGGCGCATCGTCAAGGCCTCCGCCATCTCCGTCGCGAGCGTGTACTGGTTCACCTGATGCGGGAGAGTGCGAGAGCTTGACCGTGTCCGGCTGTTGTTGACGGCGACCTGCGCGACTCCTTCTACCGTTCCGCGCAGGCAGCGGGCCTAAACCCGCCAGAACCTGTCGGCTCCGGCGTTGATCGATTCCCATTCGCTGCCGTCGGGCACGGTCTTCGTCATTTGCCAGAGTGTCTCGAGACGCGGACCGTCCTGATCCTCCACGAATTGACCGACCCAGGCAGTGATCGAGTTCAGGCCTTTCCAATTGACGCTGAAAGCGATGAGTTTTCCACTGGCCCATCCGACCAAGTCGCCGGTAGCGGCGATCTCTCCGGCACCGTTCTTGTAGCTCGTGTAGGACCCCGACAAAGACGAGCCCGCCTGCTTGAGATGCATTTTGGATAGGAGCTCGTTCTTCCAGTCGCCGCTGAAATCGAGAGGTGCGACCTCTGGTTCCGCGCGAGAAATCGCCGTTTCAACTCTCATTGCATCCCTCCGAACAGACATGATATATTTACACACAATCTCCATTCCGTAAAGTCGGACACAGACGGCAGTTGCGGCCCCCGATTGTGCTAACAGTTTTTATTGAAAATATCGGAAATTTCCAAATTTTTAATAAAGTCGATCGTGACAGTGATGCTTCAGAGGTCATGAGATCGCCGATCCTGGCTGTCGCCGGCAGTGCAGGCATGAACGGGTGCGGCCCGAGGGCGGCCGGGATCGGGGTCGATTGTGGGAAGACCGAGGCGATAGGCCCTGATCGCGTCGGCGGCCCGTTTGGGGAAACTTCTGGCGCTTGTCGATCAGAACGCCCTTGGGTAAGGAGCGTAGAGACAGTCGGAAGAAGGGAATTTCGCGATGATCGAGATCCGGCATGTCACGCATGCCTTCGGCGATCGGATCGTTCTGCGCGATGTCGATCTTCGGCTGGTGGAAAAGAGAATTGCGGTCGTCGGCGCGAACGGCGGAGGCAAGAGCACGTTCTCTCGGCTGCTCAATGGGCTGCTGATCCCGACGAGCGGCGATGTGCTCGTCGACGATCTCAATACCAGGACGGAGGGCAGGAAGGTGCGCCGGAAGGTTGGATTCGTCTTTCAGAACCCGGACAACCAAATCGTGCTCCCGGTGGTAGAGGAGGATCTTGCCTTCGGCATGAAGAATATCGGCCTGTCCAAGGAGAAAATTGCGGAAAGGACGCTTGAGGCGCTGTCGCGATACGACCTTCTCTCGCTGAGGGAGCATCCGGCACACCTCCTGAGCGGCGGGCAGAAGCAGCTCCTGGCGATCTCCGGCGTCCTCGTCATGGCACCCGACTACATCGTCTTCGATGAGCCGACCACGCTGCTCGACCTGCGGAACAAGAAGCGCGTCGCCGACGCCATCGCGGCGCTCGAACAGACGGTCGTCGTGGTCTCGCACGATCTCGCCTTTCTCGAAACGTTCGATCGCGTCATCGTCTTCGAGGGCGGGCAGGTCGCCATCGACGATCGCCCGTCATCGGCCCTGCGCCGCTACGTCGAGATGATGTCGTGAGCCTGTCGGAGTATCGGCCAGGGACGTCGCTCCTCCACCGGGCGGCCGCGGGCCTCAAGCTGGCCGGGCTCCTCGGCGCCAGCACCCTGCTCTTCCTGGTCCCGACCCTCGTGGCGGCGGGGTGCGGGCTTGCGGCCGCCATATTCCTCTACGCCTCGGCCGGCTTCGGCTGGCGGATGACGGCCGGCCAACTCCGGCCGGTGGTGTGGCTCCTGGCCGTCCTGTTCCTCGTCCAGCTCGCGCTGGACGGCTGGCAATCCGGGCTTCTTGTGGTCGTCCGCCTCGCGGCGCTCCTGCTTCTGGCCTCGCTGCTGACCCTCACGACACGCAGCTCGGACCTCATCGCGGCGCTCGAGCGGGCACTCGGTCGCCTGCGGTGGACCGGCCTGAACCCCGCGAAGGTCAGCCTCGCGATCGCACTCGCCCTGCGCTTCATCCCTGTCCTGGCCGACATCACCGCCGAGGTCCGCGAGGCACAGAAGGCCCGAGGGTTGGAAACGAGCATCGTCGCGGTCGCGGTGCCGGTGATCGTCCGCACCCTGAAGATGGCCGACGACATCGCGGCAGCCATCGAGGCGCGATCCTACGACCCCGATCTACGAAGCGAACGGGCCGTGAAGCGTGAAACATCAACCCGGCTCCGATCAGGATAAGCCATGTCGACCAGGGACATCGTCTACATCGCGCTCTTCGCAGCCCTGACGGCGGCGCTCGGGCTGTTCCCGCCCCTGACGGTGCCGGTGGTGGCGGTGCCGGTGACCGCGCAATCGATGGGCGTGATGCTCGCCGGGGCGATCGCCGGCGCCAGGCGCGGCGGCGGCGCGCTGCTGCTCTTCGTCGTGCTCGTGGCCGCCGGCCTCCCCCTCATGGCGGGCGGGCGGGGCGGCTTCGGTGTCCTGCTCGGGCCGAGCGGCGGCTTCATCCTGATGTGGCCGGTCGTCGCCTTCATGATCGGGTTCTTCTACGAGAAGAACCTTGGGAGGCTGACCCCGCTCCGGGAATTCACGATTCTCGTCCTCGCTGGCATTGCGCTGCTCTACGCCGTCGGCGTGCCGTGGGTCGCGCTGGTCGCGAAGATTGACCTCCTCAAGGCGGCGATCGGGTCAGCGGCCTTCCTCCCCGCCGACGTCGTCAAGGCCGTGCTGGTGGTCCTGATCGCGCGGGCGGTCCGCAGGGCGTACCCGATCCTGGAGGCACGGGCGTGACCGGGACAGCCGCACGCCCCCCCGCCGCGCGGGCC
>JAEWKL010000590.1 GCA_023386115.1 Pseudomonadota bacterium | reverse complement strand
TCCGGCGGCAGCGCGTCCGCGTCCGCGTCCTGGGGCTCATCCTGCATGGTGCTCATCCCGCGTTCCGCCCGCCTCAGGTCGGCTGGCCCTCGGCGGTCGCGGCGGCGCCCTCCTCGACCGGCACGGTCGCGTGCTCCTCGCCCGCAGCCTCGCCCTCGTGCGACGGCTCGCCCTCGCCGTGCTCGCCTTCCTCACCCTCGACCTCGTCGCCCTCTTGCGCCTCCTCGGGCGGGGGCGCCTCGATCCACCCGGCATGGACGCGGGCAGCCATGATCATCGCCTCGGCCTCGGCGCGGGAGACCTCGAACCCGTCGAGGTAGCCGGCATGGCGCACCGCCTCGGGGCCGCGGCCCTCGGTGTAGCCGACGAGATCGTCGGTGGCGCAGCCGGCGAGGTCCTCGACGCTCTTCACGTCGTTCTCGCCGAGCGCCACCATCATCGGGGTGGTGATGCCGTCGATCTCGCGCAGCTCGTCGGCCACGCCGAGCTCGATGCGGCGGGCGTCGTTCTCGGCCTCAATGCGGTTGAGGTAATCGAGGGCGCGGGCCTGGATCTCGGCGCCGGTCTCCTCGTCGAGGCCCTGGATGTTGGCGAGTTCCGCCGGCTCGACATAGGCGATCTCCTCGACCGAGCGGAAGCCCTCCGCGGCGAGGAGCTGGCCCACGGTCTCGTCGACGTCGAGGGCCTGCATGAAGGTGTTGGTGCGCTCGACGAACTCCTTCTGCCGGCGCTCCGATTCCTCGGCCTCGGTCAGGATGTCGATGTCCCAGCCGGTGAGCTGGGAGGCGAGCCGCACGTTCTGGCCACGCCGGCCGATGGCGAGCGACAGCTGGTCGTCGGGCACCACCACCTCGATGCGGTCGGCCTCCTCGTCGAGCACCACCTTGACCACCTCGGCCGGCTGCAGCGCGTTGACGATGAAGGTCGCCTGGTCCTGCGACCACGGGATGATGTCGATCTTCTCGCCCTGCAACTCGCCGACCACCGCCTGGACGCGGGAGCCGCGCATGCCCACGCAGGCGCCGACCGGGTCGATCGAGGAATCGCGCGAGATCACCGCGATCTTGGCGCGCGAGCCCGGATCGCGGGCGACCGCCTTCACCTCGACGATGCCGTCGTAGATCTCCGGCACTTCCTGGCCGAAGAGCTTCGCCATGAATTGCGGGTGCGAGCGCGAGAGGAAGATCTGCGGCCCGCGCACCTCGCGGCGGACGTCGAACAGGTAGGCGCGGATGCGGTCGCCGGGGCGGAAGGTCTCGCGCGGGATCGACTCGTCGCGGCGCACGATGCCCTCGCCGCGGCCGAGATCGACGATGACGTTGCCGTACTCGACGCGCTTGACGAGGCCGTTGACGACCTCGCCGATGCGGTCCTTGTACTCGTCGTACTGGCGGTCGCGCTCGGCGTCGCGGACCTTCTGGACGATCACCTGCTTGGCCGACTGGGCGGCGACGCGGCCGAAATCGAACGGCGGCAGGGTGTCGGAGATCACGTCGCCGACCTGGGCGGCCGGGTTGTGGCGGCGGGCCGACGGCAGATCGATCTCGCGGGCATCGTTCTCGACCTCGTCCACCACCAGGAGGTGGCGCGACAGGCGCAGAGCGCCGGTGCGGGGGTCGATCTCGGCATGCACGTCGGTCTCGGCGCCGTAGCGCGAGCGGGCGGCCTTGGCGATCGCCTCTTCCATGGCGCCGAGCACGATCGAGCGGTCGATGACCTTCTCGCGGGCGACCGCCTCGGCGATCTGGAGGAGTTCGAGCCTGTTGGCGCTGACGACGGCCATCGGTTCAGTCCTTCCTGGTTGTCTCGTTCGTTCAAGGGTCTCTGGGCGGAGTTCAGTGGGTGACGGAGGGGCTCGCGCCCTCGTCCTCGTCATCCTCCTCGTCGTCCTGCGGCGGGGCCGAGCCGCGCCGCAGGGATTCGCGCACCAGGGCGTCAGTGAGGACGAGGTGGGCCTCGCCGATGTCGCGCAGAGGGATATCGTAGGAGGACGGCAGGCCCTCCTTGACGTCGGGCAGGTCGATGCGGACCGTGTCGCCCTCCGGGGCCCGGATGATGCCGCGGAAGCGCTTGCGGCCGTCGAGCGGCGTCGCCAGTTCGACCTTGGCCTCGTAGCCGGCCCAGCGGGCGAAGTCGCCCGCCCGCACCAGCGGCCGGTCGATCCCCGGCGAGGAGATCTCGAGGTAGTAGGCGCCGCCGATGGGATCGTCGACGTCGAGGATCGGCGAGATCGTGCGGCTGACGGTCTCGCACTCGTCGACCGACATGGTGCCGTCCGGCCGCTCGGCCATGATCTGCACGGTGCAGCCGTTCTGGCTCGAAACCTTCACCCGCACGAGGCGGAAGCCGAGGCCCTCGATCGCGGGCTCGATGATCTGCGCAACGCGAGCGGCGATTCCGGTCTCGGTGATGAGGCGCTTCTCGGCCGGGTGTTGGTCTGGGGCGTCGGTCATGAGGTCTGTGCCGCGGCGAGGTCCCCGAGAGGAACCTTCGAGAGGAACCTTGGAGGGGAGGCAATCTGGCGTTCGGCTCGCGCACGGGGAGGCTTGCGGCAATAAAAAAGAGCGGGCCCCGGGGGGACCCACTCCCGCACCGCAGCCTCATCGGCCACGAACAGAACTGTTGTTCGGGGAGATAATCCGGGCGCGGGCGAAATGCAAGGTGGTGGGGGGAGGCGCATGTGGGAGCCGACGGCGCGACGAGCCGGACGAGCCCGGTCCCGGCGTCGCTGCGGACCTCTCAGGAGCGGCGGATGGGCGTGCCCTCAAAGCGGGGGTTTCCATCGTAAGCCACCCCCTCTCAGCGTGATGGCGACGGCATTGTCCGCCTCGTCGGACAATGC
>JAEWKL010000581.1 GCA_023386115.1 Pseudomonadota bacterium | reverse complement strand
GCCGCGTAGCCGCCCGACGCTCTCGCATCGACGTGCCTATGCGAGAGCGCGATGGCATGAGATGCGGCAAGGCCCACGGGCAGTGCCTGTGTCGCGGATTGTCGTCGCAAACCCGGCATCCGTGCTTGCGACATCTGCTCAGCCGAGCGCCGCGCGCTCCGCCTCGTAGGCCTCCCGCACCACAGCCTTGCCGTAGCGGCGCTCCAGCCGCCGCACGGTGAAGTGGCCGCGGGCGACGGCCTGGAAATGATCCATGAAGGCGGTGTTGACGGCGGCGCCCCCGAGAGCGCCCAGAACCGGCACCGCCTGGGCGGCGAGCTTCTGCGACACCACGCCCCCGAAGCGGGCGCCGACCTGGCCGGCGAAGCGCATCAGCGCCGGCGCGCTCTCGTCGACGAGGCCACGGCCCGCAGCGTAGCGGGCTGCCTCCGACATCGCCTTGGCGAGCGCGCCGCGCACCGCGAAATAGCCGCTCTCGGCGGCGTTTCCGGCGGCCCCCTCGCCTTGCGTCGTGCCGCGGCCGCCGAGCGCGAAGACCTGCATGCAGGCGAGCGCGGCTTCCGGATCGCCCAAGTCCTCGCCCTCGCGCTGCGCGATCTCGGCGATCGAGCGCAGCATCAGGGTGGTGGAGACCGGCAATTCGACCGCGAGGGTCGAGAGGCCGAAGGCTCCCCCGATGGCGCCCGAGACCGCCGCCAACGCCTTGTGGCCACGGTCGCCGGGCGGGAAGCGCTCGAGCAGTTCCATCGCTTTGGCGCGCCAGGAGGGCGAGAGGTCGGGGCCGAGCGGGGCCAGGGCGCTGGTCTCCGACCGTGACTCCGCCGACCCGTCCGCCGCCTTCGGCAGGGTTGCGAGCGCCACGTGCAGGGCGCCGCGCATCGCCGTCTCGGTGGCGTGGCCGACCGCGTCGATGACGGGCGTCGGCAGGGCGCGGGTGATCAGGTCGAGGGGGGCACCCGCCATGGCGGAGAGCCGGCCCGCGAGGCTCGGGCGCTCCAGGGCCGCGACGGCCCGGCGCAAGGCGCCGCGGTCCTCGGCGCTCAACGGCTCCGGCACCCCGACCGGGACGGGGGACGGGGCGGGCTCGACGGCGACGATCTCGGACACGGGCGCTCCCTCGCGGACGACAGGCTCGGGATTAAAGCTGGGGCGCCGGGGGCGGGTTCCGCAAGGGGCGCGGGTCGCCGGGGCTGGCGCGGCCGTCAGGCCCGGGCCGGCAGTTCCTCGGGCGGCCCCGGCTCGGTCTCGCCGGGCAGCATCCGGAGCCCCAAGCAGAGCAGGGTCACCGGGATGCCGACGGCCGAGGTCATGACGAAGAAGACCGGGTAGCCGAGCGACTCGACGGCGAAGCCCGAGAGGCCGCCGACGAACTTGCCCGGCAGGGCATAGAGCGAGGAGAGCAGCGCGTATTGCGTCGCCGCGAAGGCTGGCGAGGTCAGGCTCGACATGTAGGCGATCAGCGCCGTGCCCGCGAAGGCCCCGGCGAAATTGTCGATGCTGATGCTGGCGACGAGCAGCGGCAGGTCGTGGCCGGCGAGCGCCAGCCAGGCGAACATCAGGTTCGAGGCCGAGGCCGCGATCCCGCCGATCAGCAAGGCCGGGTAGAGGCCGAGCCGGCTCACCGCGATGCCCCCCGCGAAAGCCCCGGCGATGCCGACCCAGACGCCGTAGACCTTCGAGACCGTGGCGATCTCCGAGAGGGAGAATTGCATGTCGATGTAGAGCGGGTTCGCCATGATGCCGGACACGATGTCGGGCAGGCGGTAGACGGTGATGAGGGCCAGGATCAGCACCAGCCCCGAGCCCTTGCGGCGCGCGAGATCGGCGAAGGGGTCGACCACCGCCTCGCGGAGCGCATGCCGCCAGCCGCGCCGCGGCCCGGGATCGCGGGCCTGCACCTTCGGCGCCGCCAGCGTGCCGGCGATGGCGAGAAGCATCAGCAGCGCCATGCTGCCATAGGCCGGCGCCCAGCCGAAGGCGTCGGCGACGAACAGCGCGCCCGCGCCGGCGCAGATGCGCGCGAGGCTGTAGCCGAGCTGGTAGGAGGCCAGCATCATGCCCTGCCGCTCGGTCGGGGCCGAGTCGATGCGCCAGCCGTCGACCACGATGTCCTGCGTCGCCGACGCGAAGGCGATGACCAGCGCGCAGACGACCGTGTAGCCGAGCGAGCCCGCCGGATCGCCCCGGCTCATCGCCACGAGGCCCGCCGCCACGGCTGCTTGCGACAGGAGCATCCAGGCCCGGCGTCGGCCGAGCCACCGCGACAGGACCGGCAGGTCGATCCGGTCGATCACGGGCGCCCAGAGGAATTTCAGCGTGTAGGCGAGCGAGACATAACTCAGGAGCCCGATGCTCGAGCGCTCGATGCCGGCGCTGCGCAGCCAGGCCGACAGGGTGGCGAAGACGAGCAGGATCGGCAGCCCGGCGCCGAAGCCGAGCACCAGCATCATGGCCATCCGCCGGTCCGCGACCACGTCCCGCAGGGTGGCGCGGGTGCGGGCGAGCCAACCCGTGCCCTCTCTCCCGGCCGTCTTCGTCATCGTGATCGTCGTCCTCCAGGCGTGAGGCGCCGCGCGCGGCCACCGCCCCGCACTCGACCCCAGCATGTGGGCGGGATCATGATGGATGGATAATTAACATTGCGTCCACCGCAGCTTACGTGACCATCGGGAACCCCGCCTGCGGTCGCGGGTTCGCTCAGAAGACAAGGGGGCACGGCCCCGCTCCGTCCCGGATCGTCCCGGGGGGGCTGAGCCGCGGACGGGCGGGTTGCGGATGATCGGGTTGGATGCTCCCACGAGAGCCGGGACGAGAACGATGCGCGCCGCCGAGGTGCCGCCTCGGGACGCACGGGGGTTAGATGCACCCTTCCTGGCCGCCTTCCGCGCCAGTGCGACGCCGATGGTGATGACCGACCCTGCCCTGCCCGACAACCCGATCGTGTTCACCAACGACGCCTTCTGCCGGCTCACCGGTTACGCGGCGGAGGAGGTGCTGGGCCGCAATTGCCGCTTCCTGCAGGGACCCGACACCGACGCATCCGTCATCGCCCGGGTGCGGGATGCGGTGGCCAGCGGCGAGCCGGTGCGCGTCGACCTCCTGAACTACCGCAAGGACGGGCATGCGTTCTGGAACGACATGACCCTCACCCCGGTGCGGGACGAGACCGGCACCGTGCGCTCCTACTTCGCGGTCCTCACCGACGTCACCCGGACCCGCCAGGCCGAACGGACGCTCGTGCGGGAGAAGGACGGCCTCGCCCAGGACCTCGAGACGCGCAACCGGGCGCTCCAGGCCGCCCTCGACCAGCAGACCGCCCTGCTGCACGAGGTCGACCACCGGGTGAAGAACAACCTCCAGGTCATCTCCTCCCTGGTGCTGCTCAAGGCGCGGCGTACCCGCGATCCCGCTTGCCGCGACGCGCTGCGCAGCATGGCGGACCGGATCGGCGCCCTCGCCACCGCCCACCGCTTGCTCTACGCGGTGAGCGACGTCGCCCGGTTCGACCTGCGCGACTTCGCCACCGACTTCGCGGCCGACCTCGAAGCCGGGCTCGATCCGGACCGGATCGCTCTCTCGGTCGATGTCGAGGCGGTCGCGGTGCCGGCCTCGATGGCCGCGCCCCTGGCGCTCCTGGTGCACGAGCTCGCCGTCAACGCGGTCCGGCACGGCTTCCCGGGCGAGCGACGCGGCCGGGTCGCGATCACGGCGCGGGCTGAGGGCGAGCGCCTGATCCTCGACATCCGCGACGATGGCGTCGGCCTGCCGGCGCAACCCGACAACCCCGAGGGTTTCGGCCGCGACCTCGTCGGCATGTTGGTGCGCCAGCTGCGCGGCAGCCTGACCTTCGAGGCGCTGACCCCCGGCACCCGCGCCTATGTCGTCCTGCCGTTAGGAGCCGGACAGTCGAGAGCCGGGCATCCGGGAACCGGCCATTGAGCGCGGGGGGCCTGCGGGTCCTGATCGTCGAGGACGAGGCCTTCATCGCCCTCGAACTCGAATGCCTCCTGGAGGAGGCCGGCTACGTGCCGGTCGGGATCGCGGCCCGCTCGAGTGAGGCGATCGCGCTCGCCCACGACCTCGCCCCCGACATCGCCCTCGTCGACATCCACCTCGCCGACGGCCCGACCGGGGTCGCGGTGGCGCAGGCGCTCAGCGCCCGGCCCGGCACCACGGTGCTGTTCACCACCGCCAACGCCAAACGCGTTCCGCCGGACTTCGCGGGCGCGGCCGGGATCATCGCCAAGCCGTATTCCGAGCGGGTGATCCGTGCGGCGCTGGCTTATGTGGATGGGCAGTATCATGGCGGGGTGCCGGCGGAGGAGCCGGACGGGGTGGTGCTCGCGCCGGCCGACCGTGGGGACAATGGCCTCCGTCCGGATCCGACCGCCTGACCGGTCCCCGGCTCTCTTAACGCCACGGCGGGCGATGCGCGCGCTCACGACGTCCTGACCGATGGCTGAAACCTCCTTCACCGCACCGTTCGGGGTCATCCACCGAACATCCACGAGACCACAGGACGTGTGCCGACGCGGGGAATTGAGCACACGAGGTCAATGGCCCGTGCGAGATCCTTAAATGGCAGCCTGCTTGCGGTAAGCGGCCGGCGTCATGTTGAGGCGGCTGCGAAAGACGTGGGTCATATGACTCTGATCGGAGAATCCGCAATTTGCAGCCACGACCTTGAGAGGCATGGCCGATCGCGCCAGCTGTCGCTTGGCGCTCTCGATGCGGCGTTGCATCACGTAGGCGTGCGGAGGCGAACCAAACTCAATACGGAACTTGCGCGTAAAGTGGTGTATACTTAAATTGACGAGACCCGCCAGCTCGGCGAGCGAGATGGAATTTTCGAGGTTGTCCTCGACATACTCCACGATCAGCCGCCTCTGCGCGAGCGAGAGGGCGCCCTGCATCTTGACCTCCCTGAACGTCACCTCGGCGTAGTGGCGGAGGAGGTGGATGCAGGTGCAATGCCGGAGGGAGTCGACGTAGAGCGTACTGCCGATCCCGCCTTGGCGCGTCTCCTGCGCCAGCGCGACCACCATCCCGGCCAGCGCAGGATCGTCCGCGCGCAGAACGTCGCGCAGACTCACCGTGTGAACGTCGCGCTGGTAGAGGTCCGACGCCACCCCGGCGATGAGGGAGGGCGTCAGGTAGAGATGCAGGACCTCCGTCGGCTCCGTCCAGCGCCAGTGCGAATGGATCTCGTGGCTGAGGAACGAGATGGTACCGGGCGTCATGCGGTCATTGCGCCAATCACCCTCGCACCGCCGATGCATCGGCGTGGCGCCGTCCATGTAGACGACGAGGAGAAGGTCTTGCAGCGGCGGGATCGGTACGTCGGAAGGCGCGTAGCGGTAGCCACGCAGGCGCATGCCGTCCCACGGCATCGCGAGGCCGTCGACCGTCACCTCGCCTGGGACCCAGATCGGCAGTTGATCGGGCGTGACCAAGGCGCTCATCGGATCGTCCTCCCCGGTCCCACGCGTCGGGCCGTCGCACGGGGCCGGCGGCCTGCCTGATCTCTCGATTGTTAGGTCCATGCAGAGAGGGGCATGGCGGGCCCAGCGGGCGGCAGGATATTGCATTATCCTGCACCTCCGACGAAGGCAAGGAGGCCGTTCCCTCGCGTCCAAATCAGTCGAGACATTTTCAGGAACATAGACCTATTTTCGATGCCGATCTGCGATGCCGACGACCTCCTTGCGTTCCAGGAGAGCCTTGCGCTGCGGCAGACAGCGAATCCATGCAACGCGGCACGGCGCATTTATTCAAGACGTCGGCCCAGGATTGGGGCTCTCTCGCGCGGCAAACCCGGACGTGTGGGAAAGCCTCGTCACCATCAACCTGATCGGCATGGCAATGACGCCTCGTAGAACGGCACACCGTGTGGAGATCGAGGTCGATAATACAAAAATACACGCTCAAAAGGGAGAAAATGATGACCGATAATGCCACATCGAATGCACGCGAGCATTCCCATAAGCCAATGGTCAGCTTGGATGCGATGGTCATCGGCGCGGGCGTCGCAGGCCTGTATCAGCTCTACCTACTTCGCCGTCAAGGCTTGTCCGTGATGGCATTCGATGCCGCCTCGAACGTCGGCGGAACTTGGCACTGGAATCGCTATCCGGGTGCGCGCTTCGATTCGGAGGCCTATATCTATCAGTATCTCTTCTCGGAAGATCTGTATAAAGATTGGAGCTGGAGTGAGAAGTTCCCCCGCCAGCCCGAGATCGAGCGCTGGATGAATTATGTTGCCGATCGACTCGACCTGCGCAAGGATATCCGCTTCGACACGACGGTCACGACGGCGCGATTCGACGACGCGACCGGGCGCTGGCGCGTCGAGACCGACCGGGGCGACGTGATCGACACGCGCTTCCTGATCACCTGCTGCGGGATGCTGTCGGCGCCGCTGACGTCGGTGTTCGCGGGCCAGGAGACGTTCCAGGGCGACCTGTTCCACACGGCACGCTGGCCCGAGACACCGGTCGATCTCACGGGCAAGCGCGTCGGGGTGATCGGCATCGGCGCGACGGGCATCCAGGTCATCCAGACGATCGCCGATCAGGTCGGCCATCTCACGGTCTTCGCGCGGACGCCGCAATACACGATCCCGATGAAGAGCCCGACCTACGGGGCCGCCGAGCAGGAGGCCTACAAGGCGCGGTTCGGATGGCTGGCGGAGCGGATCCCGCACACCTTCTCCGGCTTCGAATACGATTTCGAACACGGGGCCTGGGCCGACCGCACGCCGGACGAGCGGCATGCGATCCTCGAGGACATCTGGCAGGACGGTTCCCTCAAGCTCTGGCTGGCCTCCTTCGCGGAGATCTTCTCCGACCCGGCAGCGAGCGAGGCGGTGTCGGAGTTCGTGCGCGGCAAGATGCGCGCGCGGCTGAAGCGCGACGACCTGTGCGATATCCTGATCCCGACCGATTACGGTTTCGGCACGCATCGCGTCCCTCTGGAGAGCGGCTTCCTGGAGGTCTTCCACCGTTCGAACGTCTCGCTCGTCGGCCTGAGGGAGAACCCCATCGCGGCGATCACGCCGACCGGTCTCACGCTCGCGGACGGGACCAAGCACGCGCTCGACGTGATCATCCTCGCCACGGGCTTCGATGCCGGGACCGGCGCCCTGACGCGGATCGACATCCGCGGGCGCGACGGGCGCTCGCTGCGGGAGGAATGGGGCCAGGACATCCGCACGACCATGGGCCTGCAGGTCCACGGCTATCCGAACCTCTTCATGACCGGCGCGCCGCTCGCGCCGTCCGCCGCGCTCTGCAACATGACCACCTGTCTCCAGCAGCAGGCGGAGTGGATCAGCGACTGCATCGCCCACCTGCGCGCGGGGGACTTCCAGGTCATCGAGGCGACGAAGGAGAGCCAGGACGACTGGGTCGAGCACCACGACGCGCTCGCCGAGGCCACGCTCGTGACGAAGACGACATCCTGGTACATGGGCTCGAACGTCGCCGGAAAGCCGAGACGGCTCCTGTCCTACATCGGCGGCGTGGGAACCTATCGCCGGACATGCGCCGAGGTCGCGGCTCGCGGCTATCCGGGCTTCGCCATGCGCCGGGCGTGAGCCTCGTCCAAGGCAGCGGAGACCGGCCCGTCGAGAGACGCCCCCCACCGAGCACCTGGAAACCCCGGCCCGACTCCATCGGGCCGGACAGGGCTCTTGCCCGGAATAGCACCGCATCCGGGTCGGGCGAGGCCCGGCGAGCGATTCCGCGCCCCCTCTTCAGTCCCTCAATCCGATGGGAGGAACAGCATGACAGGCGATACGACATCGGCGGGCGCGCTCCGGACGTCGCTCGACGCGATCCTCCAGGACGCCGTCGCGTCCGAACCCGGCGTCCCGGGCGTCGTCGCGATGGCGACCGACCGCAGGGAGACGATCTACGCGGGCGCAGCCGGCCGGTCCCGCCTCGACGGCGACGCCGCGATGACGCCCGACGCGGTCTTCGCGATCTTCTCGACGACCAAGGCGATCACCGGCACGGCGGCGCTCCAACTCGTCGAGGAGGGGCGGCTCGACCTCGATGCTCCCGCGAAGACCTACGCCCCCGATCTCGGGCGCCTGCACGTGCTCGACGGCTTTGGCGAGGACGGCGAGCCGCGGCTGCGCGCACCCCGGCGGGAGATCACCACCCGGATGCTGCTCACGCACACGGCCGGGTTCGGCTACGACTTCTTCAATCAGAACTATGCCCGCCTGGCGCGGGAGAAGGGCCAGCCCAGCATCGTCAGCAGTTCCAAGGCCTCGCTGATGACGCCTCTGCTGTTCGACCCGGGTGAGCGCTGGGAGTACGGCAGCAACATCGACTGGACCGGCCAGGTCATCGAGGGGATCACGGGCCGGCGGCTCGGCGAGGTGCTCCAGACCCGGATCTTCGCGCCCCTCGGCATGACCGAGACGGGCTTCACGCTCACCGAGACGATGCGCCCGCGTCTCGCGGGAATGCATGCGCGCCACAAGGACGGCTCGCTGGCGGTCATGGACTTCGCGCTGCCGCCGGAGCCCGATATCCATATGGGCGGCCACGGGCTCTACAGCACGGTCGGCGACTACATGCGGTTCATCCGCATGTGGCTGAACGACGGCGAGGGCGCGCACGGCCGCGTCCTCACGCGTGAGACGGTTCGGATGGCGGCGCAGAACCACCTGCAGGGCCAGACCGTCACGGGGCTGCCCGGCGTGATCCCGACCCTCTCGAACGATGCCGAGTTCTTCCCCGGGCTGAAAAAGTCCTGGGGCCTCACCTTCATGATCAACGACGAGGACGCCCCGACCGGCCGCCCCGCCGGCTCGCTCGGCTGGGCGGGTCTCGCCAACCTGTTCTACTGGATCGACCGGCGAAACGGCATCGGAGGCTTCTGGGCCACCCAGATCCTGCCCTTCGGCGACGCGGCCTCGTTCACGCGCTACCTGGCGTTCGAGGCGGGATTATACAACGCTCTTGCCAAGAACGGCGCGGCATCAACCGCACAGGATGGCGGCGCATCGGGCAGTTGATCCATCGCGATATTCCGCCGATCCTCTGGCTTGGCGGAATATCGCGAAAGAAGCCAACGCTCATTGGCGACGACCGTTGTGATGAATCGCCCCGACGTGCATCAACGGCCGGGCGCAAGCACGACGCATCGTTCCGCCGGCCGGGTCGGTCGGCGGAACGATGCTGAGGATCGATTCCCGGCATCGATGCGAAAGCTGCGTTCGATCGTCCGCCAACCTCTCATACCCTCGCGGGGGGTGGGGGGGCGCGGGCGGGGG
>JAEWKL010000577.1 GCA_023386115.1 Pseudomonadota bacterium | reverse complement strand
GGCTCACCCTGGTCGGGCCCGGCCTGCCGGTCTGGTCGCTGGCCTTCCGCGGCCCCGGCGAACTCGTCACCGGCGGCGGCGACCGGCTGGTGCGGCGCTGGGATCTCGCCACCGGCGAGCCGATCGGACCGCTCGCCATGACGCGCCCGCCCGACGCTCTCGCGGCGTTCCCGGGCGACCGGGGCGCGGAGGTGTTTCGCGCCTGCGAAGCCTGCCACACGCTGACGCCGGACGGCGGCAACCGCGCCGGGCCGACCCTCCACGGCGTGTTCGGCCGCCGCATCGCGACGGTGCCGGACTATCCCTATTCCGCGGCCTTCCGGCGCCTCGACATCGTGTGGACGCCCGAGACCGTCGCCCGCCTGTTCGAGATCGGCCCCGCCCGCTTCACCCCCGGCACCAAGATGCCGGAACAGACGATCGGCGCGGCGGAGGACCGCGCGGCCCTGGTGCGGTTCCTGGAGAAGGCGACGCGGTGAGCCTCAGGCGTCCCGCGCCCGGACGTAATCCTCCGAGGTCCGCGGCCGGTTGCCTTCCGCGGTGTGCGGGTCGAACCCCTGGTTGAGGACGTGCGAGACCCGGCAGGTGTCGCACATCATCAGCGCCTTGATCCGCTCCTCGCCCGCTTGGCCGGCGAACATCCAGTGCCGGTCGCGCAACCGGCCGATCACCCGCTCGACCGTGCTGCGGGTGCCGAAGGGCTTGCCACAACTGACGCAGTCGAACGGCTCCTCCTCCTTGAGGACCCGGCGCGGCGCCGCCCAGGCGGCGAAGTCGAGCTGCGGGATCAGGCCGATCGCATCCTCCGGGCAGGTCGCGGCGCAGAGGCCGCATTGCACGCAGGCGCTCTCGGCGAAGGTCAGGCGCGGCCGGTCGGGATCGTCGGCGAGCGCCCCGGTCGGGCAGGCGCCGACGCAGGCGTGGCAGAGGGTGCAGGCTTGCACCTTGAAATCGAGGCCGCCGAACGGCGCACCGGCATCGAGCGGCACATGGTCGGTGGGCCGTGGCGCGGCGAGGTGCATCTCCGAGACCGCGAAGCGCAGGACGCTGCGGACGTCGCCGTCCGGCATGAATCCCGACGGGACCGGGGCGGGCGTGCCGCGGGCGCCGGCGCTCAGGGCGGCGCCCAGGGCATCCGGATCGTCGGTCTCGATCAGCGACACGACGGCCCCGCCTGAGTCGGGCCCGTAGCCGAGCGCCAGCGCCACCGCGTCGAACCGGGCGGCGTTGCGCAGGAGAGCGGCGATGTCGTGCTTCGGCCTGGCCCTGACGAGGAACCGCACCGCGCTCGCGCCATAGGCGAAGGCCGCCGCGATCGTCTCCGGGCCGATCTGCGTCACCTCGTTGACGGGAAACGGCAGCATGTCGGCCGGCAGCCCGTCGCCGTAACGGGCGAGCGCGTCGATCAGGGGTGCGCCATGCGCCTCGTCGTGGATCAGCAGCACCGGGGCGGTGCCGCCCGCCTTGTGGAAGGCACCGAGCAGGGTGCGGAGGCGCCGCATCAGCGCGTCGGCCGGCGGCAGGGCATAGGCTGCCGCCCCGGTCGGGCAGACGGAGGCGCAGGAGCCGCAGCCGGCGCAGACATGGGGATCGATGGCGACGTGGTCGCCGGCGGGCGCGATGGCCCCCGTCGGGCAGACATCGAGGCAGCGGGTGCAGCCGGTGATGCGCGAGCGCGAATGGGCGCAGAGGTCGGCGTGAAAGTCGATGAAGCGGGTCTTGTCGAAGGTGCCGACGAGGTGGGACGCCTCGAACAGCGCCCGCTCGACGGCCGCCGGGTCGCGGGGATCGGCCCGCAGGTAGCCGCTGCGCAGGTCGTGGGCCGGGAAGAGCGGCGTGCCGCCGGTGAGATCGATCACGATGTCACAGGTCGAGGTCGCCCCGTCCCGGGCCGGCCCGAACGCGAGCGCCCGCCGCGACGAGGGCAGCGGCAGGGCGGTGTCGTCGACCGTCAAGGAGAAGGCGCCGAGATGGCCGGTCGCTGCCCGCACGGTGCCCTTCAGCACCGGGATCTCGCCGGAGCGCGGCGGCGCCACCTCGCCGGGACGGGAGAGCAGCACCGTGACGTCGAGATGGTCGGCGAGCCGCAGGCCGGCCTCGATCGCGACCTCGTCGCGGCCATAGACCAGCGCCACGCCCTGGCTCTCGAAGCTGACGCTCGCCGGGGCCGGCATCGGTTCGGCGGATGCGGCGAGCAAAGCCGCCATCTTCGGCCCCGCGGCAGCAGCCTCGGCCGCCCAGCCGGCCGTCTCGCGGATCGTGGCGAAGGCGACGCGGTCCCCCGCGCCCAGTTCCTCGGCGACCTCGCGGAAGAGGGGCGCCTTGAGGGTGCACGACACGGTGACGGGTGCGCCTGAGGCCATCGCGGCCCGCACCCGCTCCAGCTCGCGGCCGCAGAGCTGGTCGCCCGTTTGCAACTGTCCGCCGCAGCCCTTGCCGATCGCCGCCGCATCGAGGGGCATGCTGCCCTCGCAGGAACAGGCGATCACGATCCGATCCGACACCACACGCGTCTCCGACCGGGCGGCGACCGGCTCTGCCGGCTCGTCGAGCCGGAGCCGGTCGCCAACCCCCTGGGGCGTCATGCCCCTTGTTCACCGAGACAGCGCTATATACGAGCCGTTCAAAAGAACGACCCGACACGTGCGCGCAGGCAACGCCATCCCCCTCATGACCCTCGCGGATCCTTCCGGCCTGATGCTGCCTCCCGCCTTCCGGCCGCTGCGCCTGACGGCGACGGCCGGTCCGGCGCATGACCGGGCCTGTGCGCTGGCCCGGGACGATGACGGGGCTGCCGGCACCCTGGTGGTCGGCGGGAGGCCCGGCACCGTCGAGGTCGCGGTGGTCCTGGCGCCCGAGGAGCCGTTGGCCGTGGCCCGTCTCGTCGGGCTCGTCGGCCTCACCGCCCTGGCCGAGGCGGTCGGCAGCCACGCCCCGCCGGACAAGCCGGTGACGCTGGATGCCGCCGGCACCCTGTATTTCGATCGCGCCCGCCTCGGCGGCGGACGCCTGGCCTGGCCCGGGGCCTGCGCCGAGGAGGCGGTGCCGGACTGGCTGGTCTTCTCCGCCATGCTGATCGCTTCGAAGCGCGAGGCCGGCGATCCGGGCCACACCCCCGAATCGACCTCGCTCGAGGAGGAAGGCTTCGAATCCGGCGCCGACGCGCTCGTCGAGAGCTTCGCCCGGCACCTGCTGCGCGGGCTCGCGCTCTGGGCCGAGGACGGTCCCGGGGCTTCCCTCGCGCGGGCCCGCTTCAACCTCGACGCCGATCCCGCCACGCTCTGCCTCGACGGGACCGGCTGGTTCGATCCGTCCCGGGGAGGGCCGCGCCTGTGAGCCTCAAGCTTCCCCGCACCCTGCGGCTCGACCCCTCCGACACCCTGGTCTTTGCCCGTGCCGCCCCGCCCGGCGAGTGGGCGGTGACGGGCAGCTTCCTGTTCCTCGACGGGGACCCGGCGGCGCTGACCGGCAAGGACCGGGCGGCGTTCCGGGCTGGATTCCTCGGCATCGCGTCCTTCGGCTTCTCGACCCTGGTGGTGGTGAGCGAGGCGAGCGCGGCCGAGCGCGACGCCGCGACCGAGACGCTCGCGGCGCAATTCCAGGCCCGCCTCGGCGCGCCGGACCGGGCGAGCGCGCTCGCGGCCGCCCGCGAGGAGATCGCGGTGGCCGAATCGCTCTGCGGCCCGTCGGTCGGCACAGTGCTGGCCCTGCACCGCATGCTGGAGGACGGCGAGATCCGCGAGCGCTTCCGGGCTCTGCGCCCGCGGGAGGATGCGGTCCCCGGCAGCGACCGGCGCCACGCCTATGCCCGCGCCTTCGATTTCTACGAGACCGACGAGGCGCCCGAGGAGCGGATCAACCTCGCGGGCCTGCTCGACGGCAAGCCGTGACGGAAGCACCCTGATGACCGAGTTCTGGGTCTCGAGCGGCCATCATCTCACCCGGCGGGACGCGGGCGGCGGGCTCGTCGTCACCGACGAATTGCTGCTCGCCTATCTCGCCCGGCCCGAGCTGGTGCCGCCGGACGAGGCGTGCCAGGCGGAGCGGGCGCTCCACGCCGCGCTGCTCAGCGATCCCCGCCGCCCGGTGACGCCGGCGGAGGTGGCGGCCCTGGCCGATGCCGACGCGCGCGAGAACTGGGAGATGATCCTGGCCTTCCGCGACCGCCTGCTCGCCGCCCGCTCCGTCGAGGCGGCCTATCTCGATCTCGTCCGGCGGGGGGCCTCCGGCACGCCGCCCCTCTTCCTCAACCAGCTCGTCCACCTGATCCTGCGCAACGCGCTCGATGGCTGCGACGACCCCTATACCCTGCGCGCCGCCGAGCTGTTCTTCCGCCCGCAGCGGGCCTCCGTGACCGACGGGTCGCTGCTCCTCGCCGATGCCGAGCTGATCGACGAAGCCGAGGGCGCGGGCCTACAATCGCCGCTCGTGGCGATGCTCGGGCACGAGCCGGTCTCCGAACTCGACGTGCTGACGGCCGACAATGCCTGGACCTACTGGAGCCGGTCGGACGCGTTCAGCGTGGCGCTCAACCTCGGCTCGGACCCGCAGAGCCGCGAGGGACTGGCGCGGGCGATCCAGGCCTTCGTCCGCCACCTGCTGGCGGTCGAGGTCGAGGTCGCGCCGCTGAGCCACATCGAGGACAGGGACTGGCGCTGGTTCGTCGGCCTCGACCAGGAGGGCACGCGGATCGGCAACGCCCTATGGCGCGGCGAGACGGTCGAGCCCGCCACGGCCGAGCGGGTGATCGCCCTGTTCCGGCTCACGATCCGCGATGCGGCCAGGGCCGATCCGCGGGTCGGCGACCGGCCGGTCTACCTGCTGCTCGCCATGAGTCCGGACCGGCTGGTGACGATGAAGCCGCAGAACCTGATCGCGGGTCTCCCCGTTAGCCAGACAGGAGAGGCCTGATGAGCACGCAGCTGATCTCCGTCGGGGTCGTCGTCGCCAAGCGCCGGCTGAAGGGCCCGTGGGCGAGCCACGCCTGGCTTCCCGTCGCGGTGCTGCCGGGCCTGCCCGGCACCGCGCCCTGGACCCGCCTCTCGGCCTCCGACGACGAGGAGACGTTCTATGCCGGCTCGTACGAGATCGAGCTGCATCCGGCCGAGACCGCCCATTACGGCGACAATCTCGCGGCCGCCCAGCCCTCGCTCTGGGTGGCCTTGCGCGAGACGGCGCCCGAGACCTACGCGGTCGCCACCGTGACCGCCGACCCCTACGAGGGCGAGTCGCTCGCCGAGGGCATCGGCGAGATCGTCGAGGCGGTGCCGATGCCGCCGGAGATCCAGGCCGAGGTCGGCGCCTTCTACCGGGCCTTCCACGTCGAGCGGGTTTTTCACAAGCGCAAGCGCGACCGCGCCGATCCGGAGGCCTTGGCCAGACAGGGCGCCCATCGGGGAGCCGGCGTGCGGCGCCGGCCGGACGAGCCGTGAGCGACGGTTTCCTCGCCCGCTGGTCGCGGCGCAAGCGCGACGAGGCGCGCCGCCCACCGGAGGGCGCACGCGAGGCCGCGTCGGCCGTTCCCGCGGCGGCACCCGACGCTGACGACGAGGGATCCCTGAGCCCCGAGGAACTGGCGCAACTCCCCTCCCTCGACGCGCTCACCGCCGCGACTGATCTCGCACCCTTCCTGCGCGCCGGCGTGCCGCGAGCCCTGCGCAACGCGGCGTTGCGCCGGATGTGGTCGGTCGATCCGGCGATCCGCGACTTCGTCAGCGAGGCGCGGGACTACGCCTATGACTGGAACACCCCCGGCGGGGTGCCCGGCACCGGAGGGCTGATCCCGGCCGAGGAGGTGCGGGCGATGGTGGCGCGGGTGTTCGGGGGTGGGGAATCGTCTTCCTCAGTCGCCGACGAGAGCGGCGTTGCCGAAGATGTCGCGCTTTCCTCCTCTCCCCGCGGGCGGGGAGAGGCCTTGGGGATCGGAACGATCCCACCCCCCCGCGTCGGGGGTGAAGGGAGCCCGCAGGGCGGGGGTGAGGGGGTATCTCCGGATGAGACTCTTCCGGCACCTCCCCCTCACCGTTGGCTGCCGCCTTATTCCGTCGACGACGAGGTCGCCGGTGCCCTCTCCCCGCCAGCGGCAGTTCTGTCCGGGGAAGGGAATGGCACGGGATTCCCCCTCCCCCCTCAGCGGGGGAGGGTGCCCGGGGGGGCCGGGCGGGAGCGTGGGGGCGCGCCGCGG
>JAEWKL010000576.1 GCA_023386115.1 Pseudomonadota bacterium | reverse complement strand
TGACCCGCACGGGCTTGAGGCCGTCGGGGCTCACGGCCGCACCGGTGCGGGCGTCGGACACCTTGGCGCCGTCCTTGATCGCCAGCGCCTTGTCGTCCGGGCGGTAGAGCAGACGGTTGTCGGCGAGCGCGCGCAGCACCGGCCCGGCCTTCGGATCGCCGCTGGTCGCGAGGCCCGCGATCGCGGCCTCGATGTCGGAGTAGCTGTCGCTGGCGAGCCGGGCAAAGGCAGCGTCAGGCCCGGTCTGCGCCGCAGCCGGGAGAACCCAGGCGGCGCACCAGAGCGCGAGGAGAAGGACGAGGCAGCGGCGCATTCAGATCCGTCCGGATGGGTGGTCCCCCTCCCTCGCGGGAGAAGTCGTGGAGGTGGTGGCACCGATGTTTCAGGCGCCCACCCCTTTCCCGGACGGCTGCGGCGTCAGCGGAAGGAGATCCGGGATCCAGCATGAGAAGTGCCGCGAAGCGGCTCTGCTTGCTGCAACGAGGCAGGTAAGCAGACGCGACGCGAGTTCTTGCGCTGGATTCCCGGATCTCCTTCCACTTCGTTCCAGCCGTCCGGGAAAGGGGAGCCAAGCGGCATCCCCTTAGGTTCTCCCCTCTCGTCAGGGAAGGACCGTCTCGTCACGCGCTCACGCGCCGCCGCACTTCTTCGTCTTGGTGTTGTAGTTGCCGCAATTGAGCTTGACCCAGTCGGCCTCGAGATCCTTCGAGCCGTCGAGCTGCTTCGACCAGGCCTCGCCGGGGATCAGGCCGTCGGTCTTCCACACCACGTCGAACTGGCCGTTGTCCTTGATCTCGCCGATGAAGACGGGCTTCGTGATGTGGTGGTTGGCCAGCATCTCCGAGGTGCCGCCGGTCAGGTTGTCCTGCTTGATGCCCGGCAGCGCCGCGATCACCTTGTCGGGATCGGTCGTCCCGGCCTTCTCGACCGCCTTCACCCACATGTTGAAGCCGATATAGTGGGCCTCCATGGGGTCGTTGGTGACGCGCTTCGGGTTCTTGGTGTAGGCGTGCCACTTCTCGATGAACGCCTTGTTGGCCGGCGTATCGATCGACATGAAGTAGTTCCACGCCGCCAGGTGGCCGAGCAGCGGCTTGGTGTCGATGCCGGCCAGCTCCTCCTCGCCGACCGAGAAGGCCACGACCGGGATGTCGGTCGCCTTGATGCCCTGGTTCGCCAGCTCCTTGTAGAACGGCACGTTGGCGTCGCCGTTGATGGTCGAGACCACGGCGGTCTTCTTGCCGGCCGAGCCGAAGCTCTTGATTGCGGCCACCCGGGTCTGCCAATCCGATTGACCGAACGGCGTGTAGTTGATCGAGATGTCTTCGGGCTTGACGCCCTTGGCCTTCAGATAGGCCTCGAGGATCTTGTTGGTGGTGCGGGGATAGACGTAGTCCGTGCCCTCCAGCACCCAGCGCTCGACCTTCTCTTCCTTCATCAGGTAGTCGACGGCCGGGATCGCCTGCTGGTTCGGCGCGGCGCCGGTATAGAACACGTTGCGCTCGCTCTCCTCGCCCTCGTACTGGACGGGATAGAACAGGATCGAGTTCAGCTCCTTGAACACCGGCAGCACGGACTTGCGCGACACGCTGGTCCAGCAGCCGAACACCGCCGAGACCTTGTCCTTCGCGATCAGCTCGCGCGCCTTCTCGGCAAAGAGCGGCCAGTTCGAGGCCGGATCGACCACCACCGCCTCGAGCTTCTTGCCGAGGATGCCGCCCTTCTTGTTCTGCTCCTCGATGAGCATCAGCATGACGTCTTTGAGCGTCGTCTCGGAGATCGCCATCGTGCCCGAGAGCGAGTGCAGGATGCCGACCTTGATGGTCTCCTGCGCCGAGGCGACCGTCGTCGCGAGCGTGCCGAGCGCCAACCCGCCCGCGACCGCGGCGCGCGAGAGCCAACCCTTCCACGTCATGGTGTTCTTCTCCCTGGGCCGGTGCGGCCGCACCCCGTTCCGCAAAGCCCGTGCCAAGGAGGATTTCGAAAAGGTTCCCGCGGGATCGGGCTCAAATACTGGGCATCCGCGAGCTTCCGGCGCCATTTGCCTGATTTTCGTCGGCGCTCCTGCCCGTCAGGGCGCCATTCTGCCTAAGCCTGCGCCAAGGCTACGCTTGGGATGCATCTGCCCTAGCTGTCTGGTCCAGCCGGCATCGTCGCCGGCCGGGGAGGGCCGCGGTGATCGAGGACCTGTGGTACAAGAACGCCGTGATCTACTGCCTCTCGGTCGGCTCCTTCATGGATGCCAACGGCGACGGCATCGGCGATTTCGAGGGGCTGGAGCGCCGCCTCGATTATCTTCTCGGGCTCGGCGTCACGGCGATCTGGCTGCACCCGTTCCAGCCCTCGCCCGGGCGCGACCACGGCTACGACGTGGCCGATTATTACGGCGTCGATCCGCGCTACGGCACGCTCGGCGACTTCGTCGCCTTCACGCACGCCGCCAAGCAGCGCGGGATGCGGGTGCTGATCGACCTCGTGGTCAACCACACCTCCGACCAGCATCCCTGGTTCCAGGCCGCCCGCCGGGACCCCAATGCCCGCACCCGCGACTGGTACGTCTGGTCGAAGACCAAACCCCCGCATGCCGACCAGGGCATGGTCTTCCCGGGCGTGCAGAAGAGCACCTGGAGCTACGACAAGGACGCGAAGGCCTGGTACTTCCACCGCTTCTACGACTTCCAGCCCGACCTCAACACCGCCAATCCCCATGTCCAGGCCGAGATCCTGAAGATCATGGGGTTCTGGATCCAGCTCGGCGTGTCGGGCTTCCGGATGGACGCGGTGCCGTTCGTGATCGCCGAGAAGGGGCCGGAGGTCTCGGGCGAGCCGCGCGAGCAGTTCGAATTGCTGCGGCTCTTCCGCGAGTTCCTGCAATGGCGCCAGGGCGACGCGATCATCCTGGCCGAGGCCAACGTGCTGCCGCGCCAGGACCTCGACTATTTCGGCGACGACGCCGACCGCATGCACATGATGTTCAACTTCCAGGTCAACCAGGCGCTGTTCTACGCGCTCGCTTCGGCCGATGCGCGCCCGCTGGTGAAGGCGCTGCAGAAGACCTGGAACAGGCCGCCCTCAGGCCAATGGGCGATCTTCCTGCGCAATCACGACGAGCTGGATCTCGGCCGCCTGACCGAGAAGCAGCGCCAGACCGTGTTCCAGGCCTTCGGGCCCGAGCCCGAGATGCAGCTCTACGACCGCGGCATCCGCCGACGCCTCGCGCCGATGCTCGGCGGCGACCGGCGCCGGATCGAGCTCGCCTACAGCCTGATGTTCACCCTGCCGGGGACGCCGGTCCTGCGCTACGGCGACGAGATCGGCATGGGCGACGACCTCTCGCTGCCGGAGCGCGACTGCGCCCGCACGCCGATGCAATGGTCGCACGAGCCCCATGGCGGCTTCACGCTGAACGACAGCCCGGACTCGCCGCCGATCCATGAGGGTCCCTACGCCTATTCCCACGTCAACGCGGCGGCGCAGCGCTGCGCGCCGGAATCGCTCCTCAACTGGATGGAGCGGATCATCCGCATGCGCAAGGAGGTGCCGGAGATCGGCTGGGGCGACTTCACCGCCCTGGAGACCGGCGACGCGAGCGTGCTCGCCCTGCGATACGACTGGCGCAACAACGCGGTCCTCTGCCTGCACAACCTCGCGGCCGAGCCGAAGGAGGTCACCTTCGCCACCGGACTCGACGGCGACGGCCGCAACCTGATCGACCTCCTCACCGGCCAGCGCAGCCTCGCCGACGAGGCCGGGAGCCACTGCGTGCTGCTGGAGGGCTACGGCTATCGCTGGTACCGGGTCGGAGGCCTGGATTACCTGCTGCGGCGGAGCGAGATCTGAGGGGTGTGCGCGTCGGCGATCACGAGGCCGCGACGGCATTGTCCGACGAGGCGGACAATGC
>JAEWKL010000561.1 GCA_023386115.1 Pseudomonadota bacterium | reverse complement strand
GGCATCCCCCCCCCCCCGGCGGGGGGGGGGGGGGCCGGGGGGCGCGGGGCGGGAGAGTGGCGGCGCGACGCTGTTCCAGGGGGCGCCCTTCACGACGGCTCCGCCCTATCCGGAAGCGGCGTCCCCTCTCGGCGGGACTTCGTCCCGCTGCGCTCGATCCGCTCGCCACCCTTCCCCGCAGAGGGGGGAGGGAGAAATCCGGCCTAGTCTTTCTCCGAATAGTCCTGCGCCGGCGGAGAGAGGCGATGCGCACGGTTATCGCGACCCGGCGCCGGAGCCCGAGCCACCCCCCTCCCCGCCCCGCCTGCGACGTCATGGCGGGGCGATACCGATTTGAAGCGTTAGAAAGTAGAATTGTGCGCCATGGATTCCCCGGTATGGTACCGGCGGTGAGTACGGCATCCTCCAAATGAAGGAGGGAGCGAGAGCCCACCGCCATCGACGGGTTGGTGTGCGTTGCGCGAGGTGATGGTGAACCAGGGCCCCGGTCCGGTCGACGAGATCGACGCTCTGCGCGCCCAGGAATACGACCTCCTGGCGGCCCTGCTCGGCCGCGCGCCTTCGCCGGAGCTGCTGGGCGATCTGCGAGGCCTCGACGGCGACGCCTCGCCCCTCGGCCGGGCCCACGCCGCCCTCGGCGGAGCCGCTCGCGAGGCCGACCCCCGCGCAGTCGGGCGCGACTACTTCGCGCTGTTCGTCGGCGTCGGGCGCGGGCTGATCATGCCCTACGCCTCCTACTACCTCACCGGCTTCCTCAACGAGCGGCCCCTCGCCCGGGTGCGCCAGGACCTCGCCGCCCTCGGGCTGGAGCGGGATCCGGGGTCGAGCGAGCCGGAGGACCATGCCGCCACCCTGCTCGAGGTGATGGCGACACTGGCGGGCAAGCGCCTGCCGGCGGAGCCGAATGCCGATCATCGATTCTTCGAGCGGCATCTGAAGCCGTGGATCGGGCGTTTCTTTACCGACGTTGCGGCGCAGGCGACGACGCCGTTCTACCGAGCGGTGGGCGAACTCGGCGAGGTATTCACGACGGTCGAGGCGGAGGCCTTCGCCATGGAGGCGTGATGCCCCCGGAACGAAGGCGCGAGAACCAACGACCGGACACGGAGAGGAGAGCCGCGATGCGGCAGGACGACGACACGAGGAAGGACGGCACGGGGCTCGGACGGCGGCAATTCTTCCGCGCCCTCGGCGGCGGTACCGCGGCGGCGGCGGCGGCGGTCGCTGCCGTGCCGCTCAGTCCCACCGAGGCGAAGGCCTACGACCCCGGCAATGCCGAGACCCGGTCGCGCTACCGCGAGACCGACCACGTCAAGGCCTTCTATCGCACCAACGGCTACGAGACGCTGAAGAAGTGAGACCGGCATGCTGACCAAGCGCAGGAACGGCGTGGCGGGCCGCGGCAGCCACCAGGCCCTCGCCGCGGGACTGACCGCCCATACCCTCGACCGCCGCGGCTTCCTGCGGAAATCGGGGCTGGCTGCCGGCGGGCTCGCGGCCCTCGGCACGGTGCGGCTCGGCGCGGTGCGGCCGGCCCAGGCCGCCGGCTCCGCGGCCGATCCGGCTCAGGCGGTGATCCGCAAGAACGTCTGCACCCATTGCTCGGTCGGCTGCACGGTGACGGCCGAGGTCATCAACGGCGTCTGGGTCGGCCAGGAGCCGTCCTGGGGAAGCCCGATCAACCGCGGCGCGCACTGCGCCAAGGGCGCGGCGATCCGCGAGCTCGTCCACAGCGACCGCCGCCTGCGCTACCCGATGAAGATCGCCAACGGCGAGTGGCAGCGCATCTCCTGGGACCAGGCGATCACCGAGATCACCGACAAGCTCCAGGCGATCCGCAACAAGTCCGGCGCGGATTCGGTCTACTGGCTCGGATCGGCCAAGTTCACCAACGAGGCCTCGTACCTGTTCCGCAAGTTCGCGGCCTATTGGGGCACCAACAACGTCGACCACCAGGCGCGCATCTGCCACTCGACCACGGTGGCGGGCGTCGCCAACACCTGGGGCTACGGCGCCCAGACCAATTCCTACAACGACATCCGCAATGCCAAGACGATGATCATCCTCGGCGGCAATCCCGCCGAGGCGCATCCGATCTCCATGCAGCACGTGCTGTCGGGCAAGGAGATCAACCGCGCCAACATGATCGTCATCGATCCGCGCTTCACCCGCACGGCGGCGCACGCGACCGAGTACGTCCGGATCCGGTCGGGCACCGACATCCCGGTGATCTGGGGCATCCTCTGGCACATCTTCCAGAACGGCTGGGAGGATCGTGACTTCATCAACCAGCGCGTCTACGCGATGGACGACGTCCGCAAGGAGGTCGCGAAGTGGACTCCTGAGGAGGTCGAGCGCGTCTCGGGCGTGCCGGGCGAACAGCTGAAGCGCGTCGCCGAGCTCTTTGCCAAGGAGAAGCCCGCCACGCTCATCTGGTGCATGGGCGCGACCCAGCACACGGTCGGCACCGCCAACGTGCGGGCTTTGTGCATCCTGTGCCTCGCCACCGGCAATGTCGGCAAGCCCGGGACCGGCGCCAACATCTTCCGCGGCCACACCAATGTCCAGGGCGCGACCGACCTCGGCCTCGATGTCACGAGCCTGCCGCTCTATTACGGCCTCGTCGAGGGCGGCTGGAAGCACTGGGCCCGGGTGTGGGAGGTCGAGTACGACTGGCTGCAGGCGCGCTTCGACGAGGTGCCCGCCAGCGCCGGCCGCAAGGCCCGCTCGCGCAAGGAGAACATGGAGACCCCCGGGCTCACCTCGACCCGCTGGTTCGATGCGGTGAGCCTGCCGGCCGAGCAGGTCGATCAGCGCACGCCCTTGAAGGCCATGATGGTGTTCGGCCACGGCGGCAACACCGTCACCCGGATGCCCGAGGCGGTGAAGGGCATGGCGGAGCTGGAACTCCTGGTCGTCGCCGACCCGCATCCGACCACCTTCGCGGCGATGGACGCCCGCAAGGACAACACCTACCTCCTGCCGATCTGCACCTCGCTGGAGATGGACGGGTCGCGCACCGCCTCGAACCGTTCGCTGCAATGGGGCGAGCAGATCGTGAAGCCGGCCTTCGAGTCGAAGAACGACTACGAGGTCATCTATCGGATCGCCCAGAAGCTCGGCTTCGCCGACAGCTTGTTCAAGAACATCAAGGTCGTGGACGGCGTACCCTCGGCCGAGGACCTGTTGCGGGAGATCAACCGCGGCGGCTGGTCGACCGGCTATTGCGGCCAGAGCCCGGAGCGCCTGAAGGCGCATATGAAGAACCAGCACAAGTTCGACCTCGTCACCTTGCGGGCGCCGAAGGACGATCCGGAGGTCGGCGGCGACTATTACGGCCTGCCCTGGCCGTGCTGGGGCAAGCCGGAGATCCGCCACCCGGGCACCCACATCCTCTACAACACGGCGCTCCACGTGAAGGATGGCGGCAGCACCTTCCGGGCCCGGTTCGGCACCGAGCGCAACGGGCAGACGCTGCTGGCCGAGGAGTCCTACTCGCTCGGCTCCGACCTGACCGACGGCTATCCCGAATTCACCTTCGGGGTGTTCCGCAAGCTCGGCTGGGACAAGGACCTGACGGCGGACGAGGTGGCGACGATCCAGCGGATCGGCGGCAACAACCCGGATGCGGTCAGCTGGGCCACCGACCTGTCGGGCGGCATCCAGCGGGTCTGCCTCGACCACGGCGTGATCCCGTTCGGCAACGGCAAGGCGCGGGCGAATGCCTGGAACCTGCCCGATCCGGTGCCGGTCCACCGCGAGCCGATCTACTCGCCCCGGCCCGACCTCGTCGCCAAGTACCCGACGCGGCCGGACGAGCGGCAGTTCCGCATGCCGAATGTCGGCTTCTCGGTGCAGAAGGCGGCGGTCGATCGCGGCGTGGCCAAGCAGTTCCCGATCATCCTGTCGTCGGGCCGCCTCGTCGAGTACGAGGGCGGCGGCGAGGAGACCCGCTCGAATCCCTGGCTCGCCGAGTTGCAGCAGGACATGTTCGTCGAGGTCAACACGGCGGACGCGGCCGAGCGCGGCATCAAGGACGGGCAGTTCGTCTGGGTCTACGGCCCCGAGAACAGCGCCAAGACCAAGGTGAAGGCGCTCGTCACCGACCGCGTCGCCAAGGGCGTCGCCTGGATGCCGTTCCACTTCTCGGGCTGGTACCAGGGCAAGGACATGCGCGGCTTCTACCCGAAGGGCGCCGACCCGGTCGTCCTCGGCGAGAGCGTCAACACCGTGACCACCTACGGCTTCGATCCCGTGACGGGCATGCAGGAGACCAAGGTGACCCTCTGTCAGATCAGCGCGGCGTAAGGAGGGGATCCTCATGGCCAGAATGAAGTTCCTCTGCGACGCGGACCGCTGCATCGAGTGCAACGCCTGCGTCACCGCCTGCAAGAACGAGCACGAGGTGCCGTGGGGCATCAACCGTCGCCGGGTCATCACCCTCAACGACGGCAAGCCCGGCGAGCGCTCGGTCTCGATGGCCTGCATGCACTGCACCGACGCGCCCTGCGCGGCGGTGTGCCCAGTGAACTGCTTCTACACCACGGCCGACGCGGTGGTGCTGCACTCCAAGGACCTGTGCATCGGCTGCGGCTACTGCTTCTACGCCTGCCCGTTCGGGGCGCCGCAATACCCGCGGGTCGGGAATTTCGGCTCCCGCGGCAAGATGGACAAGTGCACCTATTGCTCGGGCGGTCCGGAAGTCGACCTCTCTGTCGCCGAATACGAGAAGTATGGCTCGAACCGTCTCGCCGAGGGCAAGCTGCCGCTCTGCGCCGAGATGTGCTCGACCAAGTCGCTGCTGGCCGGTGACGGCGAGATGATCGCCCAGATCTACAAGGAGCGGGTGATCAAGCGCGGCTACGGCTCGGGCGCCTGGGGCTGGAAGACGGCCTACCGCGAGACGATCGCGATCTGAGGAGAATGCCGATGCGCAGGCTGACCTCCATCGCCCTCCTGGCGGCGACCCTGATGCTGGCCGGTCCCGCCGGCGCCCAGGTGCGCGCGCCGGACGGCGCCCCCAACCCGACCGCCTCCTCGGTCAACGAGGAGATGCTGTTCAAGCAGGATCCGAAGATCCACGGCCGGATCACGATCCCGAACCAGACCGCCGCCAACCTGATCCAGCCTCAGGGCCGCGAATGGCGCGAGTTCCGCGAATCCTGGATGCCGTGGATCGGCGCGCTCGCCGTGCTCGGCATGATCGTCGCGCTCGGCCTGTTCTACTTCACCCGGGGTCGCATCCGCCTCGAGCACAGCGAGGAATCGGGGCGCAAGATCCTGCGCTTCAACAGCTTCGAGCGCTTCTCGCACTGGATGACGGCGACCTGCTTCATCATCCTGTCGCTCTCGGGCCTGAACTACATCTTCGGCAAGCGCCTGCTGATGCCGCTGATTGGCCCCGAGGCGTTCGCCATGCTGGCGCAATACGCCAAATACGCGCACATCTACCTCGCCTGGCCGTTCATGCTCGGCGTGCTGTTCATGCTGGTCCTGTGGATTCGGGACAACATCCCGGGCAAGATCGACTGGATCTGGCTCAAGCAGGGTGGCGGGCTAATCGGCGACGCGCATCCGAGCGCCGGCCGCTTCAATGCCGGCCAGAAGATGGTGTTCTGGATGGTGGTCGGCTTCGGCTTCGCCATGGGCGCCACCGGCTTGATGATGATCTTCCCGTTCGCCGTCACCGACATCAACGGGATGCAGGTGATGCAGGTGATCCACTCGCTGATCGGCGTGGTGTTCATCGCCGGCATCCTGGCCCACATCTATATCGGCTCGCTCGGCATGGAGGGCGCCTACGACGCCATGGGCAGCGGCGAGGTCGATCTGGCCTGGGCCAAGGTGCATCACGACCTGTGGGTGAAGGAACAGCAGGCCAAGACCGCAAGCGGGCCGCAGCTCGGCCGCGGTCAAGTCCCGGCCGAATGACAGCAGGGTGCGGAGACAGCGATGAAAGCCTTCCTGGTCGCCGTCGTGGCGGCGGTGGTCCTGGCGACAGCGGCGAGCGTCCTGCTCGCCGAGAACCAGCGTTTCGCCTACCAGGCCTTCGCCACCTCCAGTGCCCGGGTCTCGGATCCGGGCACCAACCTCGTCGGGCCGCGTTGGACCGGCGACATCAAGGAGCCCGGCAAGGCCGGTCACAAGGCGGAGGCGGGTTCGTGAGCCGCATGAGCATCATCCTCGCCGCCGCCGGCCTCGGCGCGACCATGAGCGCCGCGCAGGCCGCCGGCCCGCCGGCCAATCTGTGCCAGGAACTCGTCGCC
>JAEWKL010000552.1 GCA_023386115.1 Pseudomonadota bacterium | reverse complement strand
CCCCCGCCCGGCAGCAGCGCCCCCTCGGCGTCGGTCAGGCCCATGCGGGCGAGCCATTCGGCGAATTCGGGCGCCCGCTTCAGGCCCATCACCTCGCGCAGGTAGAGCTGGTCGTGGAACGAGGTCGACTGGTAGTTCAGCATCACGTCGTCGGCCCCCGGCACGCCCATCACGTAGGTGACGCCGGCGGCGCCCAGCAGCGTCAGCAGCGTGTCCATGTCGTCCTGGTCGGCCTCGGCGTGGTTGGTGTAGCAGACGTCTACCCCGAGCGGCACGCCCATCAGCTTGCCGCAGAAATGGTCTTCCAGCCCGGCCCGGATGATCTCCTTGCCGTCGTAGAGGTATTCCGGGCCGATGAAGCCCACCACCGTGTTGACGAGGAGCGGCCGGAAGGCGCGCGCCACCGCGTAGGCCCGGGCCTCCAGGGTCTGCTGGTCGATGCCGTGATGGGCCTCCGCCGAGAGGGCCGAGCCCTGGCCGGTCTCGAAATACATCACGTTGTCGCCGAGGGTCCCGCGCTTCAAGGCGAGCGCCGCCTCGTGCGCCTCGCGCAGGAGCGGCAGGGTGACGCCGAACGAGGCGTTGGCTCCTTGCGTCCCCGCGATCGACTGGAAGACGAGATCGACCGGCACGCCGCGGTTCATCGCCTCCAGCGTCGTGGTGACGTGGGTGAGGACGCAGGCTTGGGTCGGGATCGCGAGGCGGTCGATCAGCTCGGCCAGCAGATGCAGCAGGCCGGTCAGCCCCTGCACCGAATCCGAGACCGGGTTGATGCCGATGCAGGCGTCGCCGCAGCCATAGGCCAGCCCGTCGAGGATCGAGGCGGTGATGCCGGCGGGGTCGTCGCTCGGATGGTTGGGCTGGAGCCGCACGGCCAGCGTTCCGGGCAGCCCGATCGTGTTGCGCAGGCGCGTGACCACCCGGGCCTTGCGAGCGACCAGGATCAGGTCCTGGTTACGCATGATCTTCGACACCGCGGCGGCGATCTCCGGCGTCACGCCCGGGGCGATCGCCGCCAGGGTCTCGGACGAGGCGGTGAGCAGGAACTCGCGGAAGTCGCCGACGGTCAGGTGACTGACGCGCGCGAAGGACGCCGCGTCGTGGGTGTCGAGGATCAGCCGGGTGACGTCGTCGGATTCGTACGGGATCAGCGGCCGGGCCAGGATCTGGCTGAGCGGCACATCGGCGAGGCACCAGCGCGCCGCCACGCACTCCTCGGCGCTTCCCGCCGCGAGGCCGGCAAGCCGGTCGCCGGAGCGGGGCGGGCTCGCCTTCGCCATCAGCTCGGCGAGGTCGGCGAAGGCGAAGGTCCGGGGTCCGACGACGTGACGGTAGCTCATGCGGGGCCTCCGGGGGTAAGCCTAACCCAGCCCGTCCGCCGCGTCAGGATCCTCCGCCGTCGCGATCGCCGCGACCGTGCGCTCGCCCCGCTCCGGCGCGCCGTCGGTCCGGTCGATGCGGATCTGCATGCCGGTGGGCTTCATCTCGCCGAACGGGGTCGAGAAGGCGATCTCGGCGGCGTCGCGCCCGACGCCGATCCGCACCAGCCCGTCGAGATGGGCCTGCCGCGTGGCGTCGAACAGCCACCAGCGGCCGTCGAGATAGGCCTCGAACACGGCGTGGAAGTCGCTCGGCACCAAGCCATAGGCGTAGCAGCTGACGAAGCGGGCCGGGATGCCGAGCGCCCGGCAGAAGGCGGCGCCGAGATGCGCGAAATCGCGGCACACCCCTGCCCGCTTCAAGAGCGTCTCGTCGGCGGTGGTCTCCTCGTCGCTGGCGCCGCGGACATAGGCGATGTGGTCGTGGATCCAGTTGCAGATCCGGCTCACCCGCTCGAAGCCGGGGGCTGAATCGCCGAACTCCGCCTGCGCGAAAGGGGTGAGCCGGTCGGAGGAGACGAAGCGGCTCGGCAGCAGGTAGGGCAGGATGTCGAGGGGCAGGTCCTTCACCGGCGTCTCCGTGATGCCGGCGGGATCGGCCCGGTGGGGATCGAGGGTTACCTCCGCCGCGTAGTCGAGGCTGAACCGGCCGGGCGGCACCGTGACGGCGACGTAGCGGTTGCCGGTCTCAGGCGCGACGTGCCGGCGCACGGCGAGATCCGGCGTCAGGCGGAACGTCTCCCGCAGGTCGCGGTGCCGCGTGAGCTGGGCGACCTCCAGGTTGAAGATGAACACGGTCTCGGCCTCGACCTCGTAGGCGAGATGGCAACCTACAGTGTAACGCACGGCTTGAGCCCCTTCCCGCTGACGGGGTAGGCTGACGCAAGAGCCGCGCCGAATCGGCGGGTATCGCGGGCCGCCGCGGCGCGGCCCGGACTTTGCTTCACGAGGCTTAGCCTGCGTTAAGGCGACTTGTCGGTGGGCCCGGCAAGACCGGGGCGAGCAGGGAGGACACGCCGTGCACCGCTACTTCTTCGACCTCGATGCCGGAACCTGGGATGCCCGCGATACGATCGGGGTGGTGCTCATGGACGCCGGCGCTGCCCATGCGGAGGCGGTCCAGGCCCTGCGCTCCTGCGCCCTCGACCCGGCCCGGAGCGCCGGCGCGATCCTCGCCATGAACGTCCGCGACGAGACCGGGCGGACGGTGTTCCGGGTGTCGCTGGCGGCGCAGTGAGGAAGTGATGGTCGAGGTGGCGGTAGGGTCGTCATTCCCCTGATCCGCAAGCGATCGTGTTCCACAGGGTCATTCCGGGGCCGCGTAGCGGAGCCCGGAATCCAGAGCGCGGATCTGGCAGGAAAAGGCAGAGAGCGTTCCGCTCGACCCTTGTTCACTTGAGTGTCTGGATCCCGGGCTCCGCTGCCCCGTGATGACGATGCGGACGTCAAGGCCGCCAAGAATAATCGAGCAAGAATAATCGAGCGGGCAAGCCATCATTCAAGGTACAGACTCGGACTGTGCAGGCCCGGCCGATCAGAACACCCGGACCGCCTCGCGCTCCACCTGCGCGACTATGCGCCGAGAGTTCGACGTACGTGGATTAGCCGATCGCGAGGCCTGGGAATGCTGCCGCCAGCCTCTCATACCGCCGCGCCTTCGAACGGATTCGTTCGGA
>JAEWKL010000520.1 GCA_023386115.1 Pseudomonadota bacterium | reverse complement strand
CCGCAGGGTGAAGCCCATGCCGAGCCCGCCGATCAGCACCCGCGGCGCCGGCCGGTCGCGCAGGCGCGCGCAGGCGAGGCTGGCGAGCGCCCGCTCCGAACCGCTGCGGCGGCTGTTCATCAATTCGATCGAATCGACCACGATCGCGAACTCGTCGCCCCGGCGCATCAGGCGCAGGGACGCGGTCTCGCCGGGGATGGCGCTGGTGTCGAGGTGAACCCAGGGAATCAAGAATCGAACTCCATCGGGACCGCGCCGTGCGGGGGAGCGGCCTCGTCTTCGCGATCGGAAACGGACGAGCGGGACGCAACGCGAGCGGGGCGGTTCCACAGGAGGACCCGCCGGGCATCGGCCGGCGGCCGCGACCGCCTGCCGACGGGACACCGGAATCGTGCCGGCTATGGCACGCGCAAGGGCGCCGCGTCGAGGGCGGCATCGATGGGGATGGGGTCGGACGACGTTTGTCCTTCGCAGGCGTTCCGTGCCATAGTTCCGAGGATGAGCGACAACGAATTCTATCCCTTCACCATCGAGGTAGCCCCGCTGAGCAGCCCGAAAGGAAAATTCGGCTGGGCGATCCGCAAGCACGGCAAGCTGCTCGAGCGGTCGGACCGGCCACATGACAGCGAGGAGCGGGCCTATGCCAGCGCCACCGCCGCCGTGGAGCGCGCCTTCCGGCCGGCCGACCCGCGCCGCCGCTGAGGCAGCGCCACCGAGCTTTCCCGGAAACAAACCACCGGCCGGCTCTTCGTCCGGCCGGCGCCGTGGCGATGATCGCACGCGACGACGAATTCGCCTTGTCGGCAACGAAGAAACCGTTCATCGTCGAACAGTCGATCGTCGGCTGGCTGTTCCGGGTCTCGTAACCCGGGAGTTTCGGCTCCGGCCCATCCTTCCGATGTGATCGCGAAATCTGTCCAGCGGCACCGATCGCGGGCAGAAGCGCCTCCGGCGGGTCCGCTGATCCCGCACGAGAGGACTGGCCATGGCCAAGATGTTCATCACCGGATCGGCCCGAAGCCCGTCGAACGAGGAGTTCAAGGCGCGCGTCGCGCGGCTGGCGGAGATGCCGGCCCACACCGCGTCGCCCGCGACGGCCCGCCGGAACAAGCCCGCGAAGCCCGCTTTCACGCCAGCGCCGGCCGCGCCGTCGCCGGACGGGCCCACCGAGGAGACGGACTGAGCGCGCCGGCCTGCTTCCGCCTCTGGCCGAAGCTCCGATATGTTAGATCCTGCTGGCCGGCGCGACGCGCGCCGGCTCCGCGGCAGGAGAGCCCCTGATGAGCTTCGTGACCACCGGCGACGGCGTTCAGATCTACTACAAGGATTGGGGACCGCGGGAGGCGCAGGCCATCGTGTTCCATCACGGCTGGCCGCTCTCCGCCGACGACTGGGACGCGCAGATGCTGTTCTTCGTGGGGCGCGGCTACCGGGTCGTGGCGCATGACCGGCGCGGCCACGGCCGCTCGTCGCAAGTGTCGGGGGGGCACGATATGGACCATTACGCCGCGGATGCGGCGGCGGTGGCGCACCAGCTCGGCCTCGTGAACGCGATCCATATCGGCCACTCGACCGGCGGCGGCGAGGTCGCCCGCTACGTCGCGCGGCATGGCGGGCCGCAAGGACGGGTCGCCAAGGCCGTCCTCGTCAGCGCCGTGCCGCCCCTGATGCTCAAGACCGAGGCCAATCCAGGGGGCCTGCCGATCGAGGTCTTCGACGGGTTCCGCGCCGCGCTCGCCGCCAACCGGGCGCAGTTCTTCCTCGATGTTCCGACCGGACCGTTCTACGGCTTCAACCGGTCGGGCGCGCAGGTTCAGGAGGGCGTGATCCGCAACTGGTGGCGCCAGGGCATGATGGGTTCCGCCAAGGCGCATTACGACGGCATCAAGGCCTTCTCCGAGACCGACCAGACCGAGGACCTGCGGGCGATCACGGTCCCGACCCTGGTGCTCCACGGCGAGGACGACCAGATCGTGCCGATCGACGCGGCCGGCCGCAAATCGGTGACGCTCCTGCGCAACGGCACGCTGAAGACCTATCCGGGCCTGCCGCACGGCATGCTCACGACCCATGCCGAGACCCTCAACGCCGACCTCCTCGCCTTCGTGACGGCGTGATCGATCCGGACGGGTCCGGGACGTCAGCCCCGGCCTTCCGGTCCCGTCGCGGGGTCAGGCCGCGCCCCGGTCCTGGGCCCGAAACCTGTCGGCATTCGCCAGGTCGGCGATCGGCGACAGGAGACCTCGATCGAAGTCCAGCAGGGGGAGACCGTCGGCGAGGCGACGGGGCCAGTCGGCATGGACGAGGGCCCCGCGCCCGAGCGACACGAGATCCGCCTCGCCGCGCGCGAGCAGGGCGGCGGCCCGTTCCGGCGCGTGGAGCGATCCGTTCGCCATCACGGGTTTCAGGCCATGGCGCTTGGCCAAAGCCGCCAGGCTCGGCCCGGCGTCGAAGGCCGGCTGCCACGCCTCGTGCTCCGTCGTGTGCAGGTAATCGACCAGGCGTCCGAGCGTCCCGAAGATGCAGGCCGCCTCGGCCTCGCCGGACCATGTGTGCGTGGGATCGTTGACCTTGCCCTGCGAGAGCCGGATCCCGATCGGCACGTCGCGTCCCACGGCCGCCCGGACCGCCTCCACGACCTCGACCGGCAGGCGGAGCCGCCCGGCACGATCCCGCCCATAATGGTCGTCGCGGCGATTGATGCCCTCGCTCAGGAATTGGTCGAGGAGATAGCCGTTCGCCGCATGGATCTCGATGCCGTCGAAGCCTGCGTCGCGGGCCAGGGCGGCGGCCCTCGCGAAGCCCTCCACGACCGTCGCGATGTCGTCCGCCGTCATGGCCGCGGGGACCGGGTAGGGGCCGCTGCCGCGATAGAACGGCATCTGCTCCCCCTTCGGCCTGACGGCGGAGGGGCCCTTGGTCCCCGCCCGGAACGGGTTTCCCTGCGACAGGGCCCCCGCATGCATGAGCTGCGCGACGATGCGCGCACCATGCGCGTGCACGCCCGCCACGACCGACCGCCACCCGTCCCGCTGAGCGTCGTCGGTCAACCCGGGCTGGTGCAGGTAGCCCTGGGCATAGGCCGTGTCGGTGGCGAGGCCCTCCGTGATTACGAGGCCGAAGCCGCCCCGGGCGAAGCCCGCATAATACTCCGCCATCCGCGCGGTCGGCCGGCCGTCCGCCTCCGCGCTGACCCGCGTCATCGGGGCGACCGCCAACCTGTTGCGAAGCGTCAGCCCGCTTAAGGCGAAGGGCGCCAGGAGGCTGCCGGTCACCGCATCGGGCCGGGCCTTCGATGAAGATGCGCTCATCTCAGGCGCTCCGGGGCCGGACGGCCGCGACCGCCTCGATCTCGATCATCGCCGCGGGATCGTAGAGCGCCTTGATCTCCGCGATCGTGTCGGCGGGATAGGGGGCCGAGAAGAACCTGCGGCGCAGCGCGACGACGTCCTCGAAATGGCGCATATCCGTGACGAAGATCGTCACCTTGATCACATCGCACAAGCTCGATCCGCCGGCTTCGAGCACGCGTTGCAGGTTGGCGAAGGCCTGCTCTCCTTGCGCCATGAAGCCGCCTTCGACGATCCTGCCGTCGTCACCGGCTCCGGCCTGACCCGACACGAACAGCAGGTCGCCGAACCGGATGCCCTGCGACAGCAGGAAGGGCTCGTAATGGTCCGGCTCGGTGGTCACTCGCTCCAGCATGGTCCATCTCCATCGCGTTGATCGTCAGGGAAGGCAGGTCCGTCTTGCCGTTCCGGCTCCGACCCTCGAATGCTGGTCGCTCAGGCTGCGTCCGACAAACTCCGAATTCTCAGGCGACACATGAGGCAGCCTCATCTCGACGGGTTCGCTCCCGGATCGCCGCGCAAGCTGCCGCCGCTCGCGGCGCTCCGCGCGTTCGAAGCCGCGGCCCGGCACGGCAGCTTCAAGCAGGCCGCATGCGAACTCGCCGTGACGCCGACGGCGATCAGCCACCAGATCCGCTCGCTCGAGGCGCAGATCGGCCTGAGCCTGTTCGAGCGGCGCGTGCGCAAGGTCTCCCTGACCGAGGCGGGCGCGCAACTGTATCCGGTGCTGCGCGAGGGCTTCGACGCGGTCGAGGCCGCGATCCGGCGCATCACGCGGAGCGCGAGCCGTGCCCAGGTGACGATCTCGGCGACGAGCGCCTTCACGGCGAAGTGGCTCGTCCCGCGGATGGCCGGCTTCCGGGACCGGCATCCCGGCATCGACCTGCATATCCACGCCTCCGACGAGCCGGTCGATCTGGCCGACGGCGCCGCCGATCTCGCCATCCGGTACGGACGCGGCCCGTATCCGGGCCTTTCGACCGAGATCCTGTTCACCGACCGGTTCGCCCCGGTCGTGAATCCCCGCCTCGGCCCCGTCTCGCTCGGCTCGCTCGAATCGGTGCCGCTGATCCATTTCCACTGGAAACGGCATCATCCGCTCAACCCGACCTGGGAGGCCTGGTTCGCGCGCGCCGGGCTGCCCTGGACCGCGCCGCCGGGTCAGCTCCGCTTCTCCGACGAGGGGCACGCGATCCAGGCGGCGGTGGCGGGGCAGGGAGTGGCGCTGGTGAGCCTCGCCCTCGTCGCGGACGAGATCGCCTCGGGCCACCTGGTGCAGCCCTTCGGCCCCGCCCTCGACGGCCATACCTACCACCTGGCGATGCGTCCGGACCGCGCCGCGATCCCCGGCGTCGCCGCGGCCGCCGCCTGGCTTCGCGCCGAAGCGGGGATCGAGGCCGGACCGGCGCCACGGCCTCGGTGAGCCGACGGGCCGTCCGCCCCCGTGACGTCGATCCTGTCAGGGGCAGGCGGGTCGCCCCGCGTCCCGCACCATGTCGAGGAAGGCCCTGAGCGGCGCCGGCACCTGCCGGCGGCCCGGATAGTAGAGGTGGAAGCCGGGGAAGGGCGGGCACCAGGGTGCCAGGAGCCGCACCAGGCGGCCGGCCGCGATGTCCTCGGCGACGGCGCCCTCGAAGACGAAGCCGATCCCGAGCCCGTCGAGGGCGGCGAGCCGGATCAGGTCCTGGTCGCCGAGGATCAGCGGGCCGTCGAGAGCGACGGGGATCGCGACTCCGTCGCGCTCCAGCTCCCAATGAAACAGGCCTCCCCCGGGAAAGCGCTGGCGCAGGCAGGCATGGCCGGCGAGGTCGCCCGGCTCCTCCGGACTGCCCCGTCGCGTCAGGTAGGCGGGCGCCGCGACCACGGCGAAGCGTTGCGGCCCGCTCAAGGGCACCGCCACCATGTCGAGGGCGAGGCGCTCGCCGAAGCGCACCCCGGCGTCGTAGCCCTCGCCGACGATGTCGGTGAGCGCGTCGTCGCTCGCCACCTCGACACGGATCTCCGGATAGAGGGTCAGGAAGCGCGACACGAGCGGCATCAGCACCAGCCGGCAGGCGCTGCGCGGCGCGTTGAGCCGCAAGGTCCCGGTGGGCCGCCCTGCCGCCGCGGAGGCCGCCGCCATGGCGGCGGCGATGTCGGCGAGGGCGGGGC
>JAEWKL010000471.1 GCA_023386115.1 Pseudomonadota bacterium | reverse complement strand
AGGCAGTCGAGGGTGGCGGTCAGGTCGGCCTCCAGGCGGGCGAGGCGGTCCGGGCGGGAGAGGGCGAGGAGGTCGCGGGCGGGAATTCCCGGCCCGAAGGCGGCGCAGGCTTCCGCCCCGCGCTCGTCCCAGAAGGCGTAGTCGAGGGCGAGCGGCACGAACAGGCCGTCGGGCGCCAGCTCAGGCAACCGCGCGACGCCGGGGCGCAAGGCCAGCGGCCGCTCGCGCACGTCGCTGAAGCGGCCCTGCGCGGTGATCCAGAGCACCCGCCCCGGCCGCTCCAGGATCTTTCGAGAGGCGGCCATGAAGGAGGCGGCGCCCCGGGACGAGTCGAGGTCGACCCCGAAGGCGCCCATCCGGGCGAAGATGCGGTAGCGGGCGAGCATCGCGGCGTCGAACGGCGCGTAGCTCTCGGCCGCAGGAAAGAAGCGCTGCGCGAGCAGGATGATGACCGCCGCGTCCCACCAGGCCGGGTGGTTGCAGTAGATCACCACCGGGCCGGCGGCGGGCGCCGACGGCGGCTGAGCCCCGTTCGCCAGCCGCAGGGCGTTGAGGTGGCGCCTCACGTAGCGGGCGAAATACACGCCCATGAAGCGCCAGATGGCAGGGGAGCGGGCCGCGACCGGGTCCGGAGGCAGGGCCCGCGCCGGGGAGCCGGCCCGCCCGGAAGGGCTCGCCCGTCCGGGCGGGCTCGGTCGCCCGATCACGAGGCCGCCTTCAGGTCCCCGGCGGTGCCGCTTGCGTCCTGGTCGAGGGCGTCGGCGGCGATCCAGCCCGACATCATCACCATCGGCATGCCGGGCCCCGGATGGGCGGCGCCGCCGGCGAGGTAGAGGCCGCGCACCTCCCGCGAGCGGTTGCCGGGCTTGAACGCCCCCATGATCCGGCCGTGAGAGGCGAGGCCATAGATCGCGCCGTTCAGCACCTTGTAGCGCGAATGGATGTCCGCCGGGGTCAGGTGGCGCTCGACCACGATGCGCTCCTCGATGTCGGGCATCCCGGCAGTGCGCTTCAGCTTGTCGAGGATCTTCTGGCGGTAGGCTGGCAGCATCTTGGACCAGTCGTGGTGCGGGCGAAGATACGGCGTGTGGACCAGCACGTAGAGCGCCTCGCCGCCCTCCGGCGCCACCGACGGATCCGTGCCGCTCGGCGCCGCCAGGTAGGCGGTCGGGTCCGGCGCCGGCTCGCCCTTGCGGTAGATCGCGTCGAACTCCTCCTCGGGATCGCGCGAGAACACGAAGTCGTGGTGGGCGAGATGGTCGTAGCGCTTGTTGAGGCCGAGATACAGGACCACTCCCGAGCAGGCCGGCTCGAAGCTGCGCTTCTCGTAGGTCCGCCCGACCTCGCCGCCCACCAGTTCCCGGTAGGTGCGCACCGCGTCCATGTTGGAGATGACGCGATCATAGGGCACGACCGCCCCCCCGACCCGCACGCCCTTGACGGCGCCGTTCTCGATCGCGACGCCCTCGACCTCGCTGTCGGCCTTCAGTGTGGCGCCGAGATCGCCGGCGAGCTTCATCAGCCCCTCGGCCACCGCCCGGGTGCCGCCCATCGGGTACCAGACCCCGTCGGCGGTCTGCATATGGGCGATGGCGCAGAGCACCGCCGGCGCGCCGTAGGGCGAGGAGCCGACATATTGCACGAAGTGGTCGAGCATCTGGGCGAGGCGCGCGTCGCGCACCTTGCCCCGGATGGTGCCGGCGACCGAGGCGTGCATGCGCAGGGAGAGCACGTCGCGCAGCGTGCCCGGATTGAGGTTGGCGCGGATGTTGATGGTGTCGAACAGGTCCTGCACCGGCTTCCAGAAGAAGAAGCGCTCCGAGACGCCGTGCAGGTGCTCGGACAGGGCGATGAAGCGCTCGTAGCCCTCGCCGGCGCCCTGTCCGGGGGCGAAGCGGTCCATCTCGGCCGCCATCGCCTTGACGTTCTCCATCAGGTCGATGCGGCTGCCGTCGTCGAAGAAGCAGCGCCATTGCGGGTCGAGGCGGCGCAGGTCCATGTAGTCGTGCACCGAGCGGCCGGATTCGGCGAAGATGCGCTCCAGGACGCGGGGCACCGTCAGGATGGTCGGCCCCATGTCGAAGCGGAAGCCGCCCTCGTGCAGCACCGCGGCCTTGCCGCCGATCCAGGCATTCTTGTCGTAGAGGGTGACGTCGTGCCCCCGGGACGCGGCCACGCAGGCCGCCGCCAGACCGCCCAACCCGCCGCCGACCACCGCGACCGAGGTCCCCGCCATCACGTCTCTCCCGAGCGGGCGACGCGCCCGTTCCGGACAAGCTAGGCTCGGGGCGAGACCGGTCAACGCGGGGGAACGGCACACGTTGCCGCGCCGGGGCATTGCGCACCGCACCGCAGGCATTCCTCACGGGCGGGGACCCGGGTTCGCCTCCGGCGGGTTGATTTCCGCAACACGCGGCTTCGCCGCAACGGAGATACGCCGCCATGAAGACGACACTCGCCGTCGCCGGCCTCCTCGCCCTCGCCCTTGCCGGCCCGGCCTCGGCTCAGGAGGCCCTCGACATCACCGTCAGCCCCCGCGCGACGAGCCCGGTCGACCCGCCGGTCACCGGGAGCGTCCGGACGGTGCGGCCGAACCCGAACGTCACCCCGAGCAACCCGATGGGCGTCGTCGGCTTCGACGGACCGCCCGGCGGCACCACCAGCGTGATCGGCGACGACGCGCCGCTCAGCCCCGGCTCGCCCGCCGCGACCCCGGACGCGCCCTTCGCCAGACCCTGACGCCGCGACCTTTTCGCCCCGGTCCGGTTGACTTTCCGGGTCTCCGCCGGGTAAGTCACGCGCCTCCGCACGGGCGGTGCTCCGCATCGCCCGGCGTCGGCGTTCGTCTTTTCGGCGTTCGCCGCGAGCCCGTTTCCCCATCCGCGCCCGGGCGTTCCGGCGCACCGACGTGAGATCAGACCGATGAAGATCCGCAACTCGCTGAAGTCGCTTCGCGGCCGGCACCGTGACAACCAGCTCGTGCGCCGCAAGGGCCGGGTCTACGTCATCAACAAGACCCAGAAGCGCTACAAGGCCCGCCAGGGCTGATCGCGCGGGGCTCGGCCGCGGCGGACCGCGGCAAGCCATCGCGTTGACGGGGCAGCGCCGGCGCCGGACAGTGCCGGCATGCGCCGTCTCTCTCATCCGATCTGCATGATGGCCGGCCTCCTCGGAGCGCCGGCTTTCGTCGTTTGGGCGATCGTGCCGATCGCAACGTCGGCGATCGTGTCGATCGCCGCGGCCGCCCCCGGGGGGGCCGCGACCGGCGGGGGCCCCCAGGCCGCGCC
>JAEWKL010000456.1 GCA_023386115.1 Pseudomonadota bacterium | reverse complement strand
CCGACAGGGCCGCATCGCCGACCACCTCGCCCGGCTCGACCTGGTGGTGCTGGACGAGCTCCGCTACCTGCCGTTCGCGCAGTCGGGCGGTCAGCTGCTGTTCCACCTGATCAGCCGGCTCTACGAGACCACCTCGATCGTGGTGACCACCAACCTGGCGTTCGGCGAGTGGCCGAGCGTGTTTGCCGGCGACTGATCCTCCCTCGGTTTGACGGCTCTCCCGCACTTTGCGTGGGTCAGGCAGCGATGAGGGTGCGGCGACGGAGGAGTGCGAAGCTGGCGCGACCGTACATGGTGCGCTTGATCATCTTCAACCGACTGATCTGCCCTTCCGCCTGAGCGTTGCTCCACGACGTCGTCAGTGCCGCTCGAACGGCCGCTCTATCCTGCGCCAAACCGGCCGCAAAGGTCTCGAGCGCAGCGACACCGCAGTTCCGGGTGTCGCGCAGCCACCTGTCGAGCTCGCCGGCAGGGTCCGCCGGCCGGTCGCCGCCCACGCCACAGGCACGCACGAGCATCGTGAACCGCCGCGCCAAATCGGCGACCCGTGCAGCTTCAGGATCCTGCCGGATGCGGGCGAGGTCAGCCGCGGCGCGGGGCTGCAGTGTCGCGAGAGGCTGCACCAGGAGCCAGGCCAGCTGCTTCGGAGAGGGGACCGGCACGGCGCTGATGGTCTCAGCGTTCGTCGATGCAGTCTGCGACAGCCATTTGCGGCTCGTGCGGCGCGCCGGCCTCGTGCGACGCTCGGCAACGAAGCGGTGCACCTGCCGATGGGTCCCCGCGAAGCCCTGGGCGCGGATCTCGCGCCAGAGCGCCATGGCGTTCTCGCACCCCTCAGCCATGCGCTGCTCCAGATGAGCGAGGGAGGGGTCGAGGCGAGACGGATTGGGTCGGCGCCTCGCGCGCTCCGGGAAGCTCTCGGCCTGGGCATATTTGCGCACCGTCACACGCGCCAGACCCGTCGCGCGCCCGATGGCCAGCAGCGTTTCGCCTGCGCCATGCCGCCGGCGCACGTCCTCGTAGGCTGCAAGCCGACGAGCGCGGCTGTCGCGGCTGATGGCGATCTCGGCCGCGCTGCGGCGATAGGCACGCGGGCGTTCCCCCGGCTGGCGGCCATGATCACTGGGGTGGACGGGAAGCTGTCGCAGCCGGCCGTGGGCCCGGCCGAGCCAGCGTTCGAGGGCTTGGCGCATGTTGAGGAGGAGGTGCCATCGGTCGGCAACCTGGAGAGCGGCGGGGGCACCCGCGGTGGCGGCTCGGGCGTACTCAGTCGAGCGGTCGCGGGCGACGATCTGGACACCGGGATGGCGGCGCAGCCACGCGGTGACGGTCACGGCCGAGCGGTCGGGCAATAGGTCGATCGGGCGTCAACGTTCCAGGTCGACGAGGAGGGTGCCGTAGGTCCGTCCCTTGCGGATGGCCCAGTCGTCGATGCCGACAGCTCGCGGTGGATCCGCCGTCGGCAGCGGGAGGCGGTGCAGGAGGCGCAGCATCGTATCGGGGCTGGTCCGCATCCCCAGGTGACCGGTCAGGCGCGCCCCGGCCTCCGCGCCTGCTGCAGAGCCGATCCGGGTCTGGGCCTGAGCGAGGCGGCGCGTCCGTCGGGCTCGTGGGGGGATCATCCGTGGCAGCGGCTCGGCGAAGGTGCGGCGGTGGCAGGCGGGATGGCGGCAGTAGAAGCGTCGGATGCGTAGGCGCAGCGTCACGGGCTGACCGAGGCTCGGCAGATCGGCAGGACGGCGATCGTAGTGGCTGTGCACCGCGTGACTGGGCGTGCCACAGGCCGGACATCGAGCATGGCCGCGACGCACATGGGCGTGGACGACGAGGTGATCGGCGCTGCGAGTGACGCTGTCGATGGCGCAACCCGGCAGAGATGAGGGCAGGATCATCCCGTCCGTGAATCAGCCAATGCCAACCTCGTCACCGCGACCATTCCACGCAAAGTGCGGGAGAGCCGTCAAACCGAGGGAGGATCACGGAGAGACACGACCTCGGCCACGGACACGCAGGTCGTGCCCAACCCGACCGCCACGGCCGCCTCGACGGACACAGGCTACAATGGCGGCGCCGTGCAGGATCGTCGGCCTCTCGCCTATGCCGCCCAGGTCAACCTGTCCGAGCCCATGCGCTTCGTGCGGGCCGGCGGCGGGGCGCTCGATTCGGGGCTGATCGTCAAGCCGGGCGTGAGCGAGCCGGTCGACCGCTTCACCGGCTTTACCTTCAGCGCGAACTGCACGGAGGTGGAGATCGACGTGCTCACCGGCGAGACAACCTTCCTGCCACCCGCGCCGCGACAGATGTCGGTCCAATCCGACGAAAAGTTTGCAATTGTCTTTTTGAGCCGACATAAGGATCGGGAATGGAGAGCTTCTCATGCGCCGCGGCCATCTGCTGAGCTCACCACCCTACGAGGTGGAGACAGCCCTGAAGCGTCTGGGAGCTGACCTGCGCACCGCGCGCCTGCGCCGCAACATCACCCTGGTCGAGGTTGCCGAGCGGATCGGCGCCAGCCGGGAGGTGATCGCCGAGGCCGAGCACGGCAAGCCATCGACCAGCATCGCGATCTACGCCGCTCTTCTGTGGTCCTATGGCATGGTCGAGCAACTCGGTGCCATCGCCGATCCGACGACCGATGCCGAGGGGCTCCGTCTTGCATCCCTGCGTGATCGGCGCCACGCCCGGGCATCCCGGCCGCTCGATGACGACTTCTGAGCGCGCCGATGCCCGAGGCCTACGTCTACATCACCCTGCCGAGCGCTGTGGCAGCCGTCACGGCAGGCCGCTTCGAACACACCGTCGATCGCAACGGCGTAGCGGTCGGCCGCTTCGTCTACGGCCGCCGTTACCGCGAGCGTCAGGACGCCGTCGAGATCGATCCAGTCGAGCTTCGCCTCGGTCGCGCCGGCTTCGAGACCGTGCGCCTCAATGGTGTCTTCGGCGCGCTCCGTGATGCCGGCCCGGACTATTGGGGCCGCCGGGTCGTCGAAAAACATGCCGGCCCCGCACTGCTCGGCGAGCTCGACTACCTGCTCCATTCGCCCGATGACCGTGCTGGCGCCCTGGGCTTCGGCCTGGGCGTGGAGCCGCCGGCACCGGTGCGCGCCTTCAATAGGACCTGGGACCTGGAGAAGCTCCAGAACCTGGCGGATGCCCTGCTCGCAGACGCGCCGCCCAGGGACGCCGCCCAGGTGGAGGAACTGCTGCTGCTCGGTACATCCATGGGAGGCGCCCGCCCCAAGGTGGTGGTCGAGCACGACGATGCGCTGTGGCTCGCCAAATTCAACCGCCCTGACGATCGTTGGAACATGGCGCGGGTGGAGCACGCGACCTTGGAGCTTGCACGCCGGTGTCACTTACAGGTCGCGGTCTCGCAGATCGCCTCCGTGGGAGGCCGCGACGTGCTGCTGGTGAAGCGCTTCGACCGCGAGCGCGCCGAGGGCGGCTACACCCGTGCCCGCATGATCAGCGCCCTCACGCTGCTCGAGACCGACGAGACTCCGGATGGACGCGCGCGCTGGTCCTACATCCTCCTCGCTGAAACGCTGCGGCGGATCAGCGAGCGGCCCAAGGAAGATGCGCACGAACTGTTTCGCCGGATGGCGTTCAACGCCTTGGTGTCCAACCTCGACGACCATCCTCGCAACCACGCCGCCTTTGCGCCCACGCGAGGCTGGAGACTATCGCCGGCCTACGACCTGACGCCCACGCCTGCGGTCGCCGAGGAGCGACGGGATCTCGCCATGGCCTGCGGATCCCAGGGCCGCTTCGCGAATGCCACGAATCTCCTCAGCGAGTGCCGGCGGTTCCTGCTGGATCCGTCGGAGGCCTCAGCCATTCTCGACGAGATGGAGCGGATCGTCGGTCAGGAGTGGTACGGCGTGGCGCGAGGTTGCGGCGTCAGCGAAGGCGACTGCGAAGCCATCCGCCGGGCCTACCTATACTCGGGATTTCGGGGCTGAAGCGACCGGTGAGCACTCGTCTATGTGGCCTGGGCCGTCGTCTCACCCTGGGCGATCGTCCAGGCCGGGTCGGAGCCGGGCCCGGCTGGTCGAAACCCTGTCGTGAGGAGGTACCATGGACGACGCCATGTTCGACGACCTGGCCCGTAGCCTCGAGCAGGACGCGGCGCACGCCAGCGGCGAGACCGTGCCGGGCCTGCGCGTCCACGTCCCCCACGAGGTCGACGTTGCGGCGATCCGCAAGGCAACCGATCTCTCTCAGGACGTGTTCGCCAGCCGGATCGGCGTCGCCGTCGCCGTCGGCACCCTGCGGAACTGGGAGCAGGGCCGCCGCAAGCCCGAAGGACCCGCGCGCGTGCTGCTGGCGCTCCTGGAGCGAAACCCGTGCCTCGTCGAGGAGGCCCTGGGGTGCGCAGGTGATCCACGCGGAGGGAGCGACGGGGCATCACAATCCTCACGCGGTCACGATCGAACCGGGGCGCGTCATAGCCCCGACGCTCGGGTCAGGTTGACCCGGAAGCGCTCGCGCCGCCGCTGATATCGCCGCGTCATCTCGGCCGAAGCGTGACCGAGCTGACGCTGCACCAGCGCCTCCTCGACCTCCGCCGAGCTCGCCAGCCCCGCCCGCAGCGAGTGGCCCGCGAAGGCCAGCGCCCGCTCGCCCTCCGGCAGGTCGCCGCGAAGGCCAGCCGCCAAAGCCGTGCGCTTGACCAGACGCACCACGTGCTTGTCGGACAGCCGCGCCGCCGAGACCGCGCCCTTCACCCCGGCAATCGGCCGGAACACCGGCCCGTGGGCGATCCGCCCCAGCCGCAGCCACGTCTCCACCGCCGCCACTGGACAGCTGCGCTCCGACGAGCCGCGTCCGACCTCGACCGCGCGCCACCCCGTCTTGCCGCGGACCGTCAGCAGCGCGCCCTCGGCCAGGATCTCGATCCAGCCCGCGCCGTCGGTCGACTGGCGGGGGCCGCAGTCGAGCCCGACGATCTCCGAGCGGCGAAGGCCCCCCGCGAACCCGAGGAGCAGGATCGCCTTGTCGCGCAGGCCCCGCAGGTCGGCCTCGAGCGTCGCCACCATGGCGAGCAGGTCCTCGCCGAGCACCGCCTCCTTCTGGCGTGGCGGGCGGGCGTGGCTACGGCGGATACCGGCCATGACGTCGGTGATGTGGCGGTCGTCGCGCGCGAGCGGCGTGCCGGCCGAGCGGTAGCGGGTGGTGAGGGCGGCGAGCCGGCGCTCGAGGGTGGCGACGCTCACCTTACGCAGGCCGTGGCCGTCGGCCGCGGCGGCGAGGAAGAGACCCATGGCGCGGGGATCGGGGGAGAGGGGGTCGAGGCCCTGGCGCAGGCACCAGCGCTCGAACAGGCGCCAGTCGGCGGCGTAGGCGCGGCGGGTGTTGGGGCTGTCCTTGCGGGCGGCGTAGGCGCGTGCCGCCTCGGCGAGCGGCTGGAGCGCCGACGGCGGCGATCCGATATGCCCGGCCGGCTCGGTCGTGCCCGACACCCCGTCCGCCGTGACAGGAACGGCGGGCAGGCCGGCGGCCTCCTCCGGGACGGGGGTAGAGGTGTGTTGCGGGTGCGGGGAGAGGGAATCGGCCATGGCAGCGGTAGCATGCTGGTCCATGTCCGATAAGGCAAGCTTACCGGACATATCAAAGTGCGCGACACCCGCGGCGTTTAGACCGACATCAGAGCGGACAAAGCGCCGTGCGCGATTTAGGGTGGCGCATGGATCAGGCACCTCCTGCACCCGCCAGACCGGCTCGCCGCGCCACCGGGACGACCGCCGCTCCATCTGCCAACCCGTTGATCCTGCAGCCCTTGCCGGCTTGGGTCCGGCACGGACGGGACGAGGGCGGGGCGGCGCTGGCGGCCGGCGCGGCCCTTCTCGCCCTCGATCGGATCCTGCGCGTCGCGCCGCCCTGGCTCGGCACCCTGCGCCTGCGTCAGGCCCTCGCGGCCGCCGCCGCAACCGGCCGCCTGCTCCGCCTGCGCGAGGATCTCGCGGCGTTCCGCGACGCCCACCACCTCACCCGGCCCAGCGACGATCCCGGTCCGGCCGGCCACCTGCACCGCGCCTGGCGCGGCTTGGCCTCGCAGCCCACGCGGCTCGATTCAGGCAGGCTCGCTCGCCTCGGCAGCCTGATGGCACCCGCCGTCGCGCCCGGGGACCTTCTCGTGACGATCGGCGACCACGACGCCGGTGACCCGGTCGTCGCCGCCGCGACCGCCGCCGCCCGGCTGCGGATCGCGATGCCGGGTCCGGACGGGGCGCTCCTCGGCCCGATGGTCGCCGACCTCGTCCTCGCCGCCCGCCTAGGCTGGGCCATCCCGGTCCCGCTGCTCGCCACCGCCCTGGCGCAGCCCGCGCTCCGCGCCCGGCTCGATCATCGCCGCGCGTCCGCGAGCGACCCGGACTGGATCGCCGCCTGTCAGGCAGGCTACGCGGCCGCACTTGCCGAGACCTACGCCCGCGCGCTCGACCTCGCCCGGCGCGCAGAGGCGCTCACGGCTGCAATGGGTGTCGTTCGCACCAAGGGCGCCGGCCACGGCCTCGCCGCCCTGCTCGCCGACGACGTCGTCGCGGCGACCCACCTCACCGGCCTCGGCTCGGAGCGGGCTGCCCGGCGCTTCCTCGACCGCCTAGTCACCCTCGGGGTCGTGCGCGAGCACACTGGGCGCGCAACGTTCCGCCTGTACGGGCTCTGACGTGGCCCGCGCGCGATCCTGCCCGTTCGATCCCGCGCTCGCCGGCCTGCCGCCGGAGGCGCGCTGGCGCGCCTGGATGGGTCACGTCGAGGCTGTGCTGTTCGCCTCGCCCAGGCCGGTCGCGCGTGAGGCCCTGGCCCGGGTCGTCGGCCCGGAATGCCGGCTCGACGCGCTGATCGCCGACATCCGCGACGAGCTGC
>JAEWKL010000779.1 GCA_023386115.1 Pseudomonadota bacterium | reverse complement strand
CCCTCGCACGGTCCCGTGCGAGGGAGCGGCGGGACAGATTCCCCGCCAACGCATGATTCGGGGGTTCGGTCCCACCGTGATCGACGCGAAGCGCCTGACTCCTGTGGAGAAAAGGTTGTCGACTCCTGAATCGGGGAGCCTCTGGCTTAACGCTTGACTCTCCGTCGGCGGATTCCGCCAGACTACGCCTGCAGGCTCGGATGAGGCTCGAAAGCGTAGATGTCGAAGGCGGCCGAAAGTCGAATCGTCGGGCGGAAGCGAGCCTCCCCGGCGCCGTTCGACGCCGTGATCGCGGCCCATGCGGAGGCCCTGACGCGCCAGCTCGCGCGGGTGGGTGGGCGGTTCAGCCCTCCGGCGCGACCGCGCGAGTTGCGGCGCTTCCCGACCGGGGAGGCGGCGCGGCTGATCGGCATCACCGACGCCTATCTGCGCCAGCTGATCCTTTCCGACGAGGCGCTGGAACCCGAGAAGGGGCCGGCGGGACGACGGCTGTTCACCCTTGGGCAGATCAATGATCTGCGCCGGCGTCTGGCGCGGACGCGTCCGGGCTACCTGCGCCACCGGCGGGCAGGCGAGCACCTGCAGGTCATCGCCGTCACCACCATCAAGGGCCGCTCGGGCAAGACCACGGCGGCGGCGCATCTGGCACAGTATCTGGCGCTGCAGGGCTTTCGCGTGCTCGCGGTCGATCTCGACCCGCAAGCGGCCCTGTCCGGCCTGTTCGGCTGCCGGCCGGAGCTCGATGTGGGGGTGAGCCAGACGCTCTACGGCGCGGTACGGCGCGACGGGGCCGAGCGTCCGCTGGCTGAGATCCTGCGCCCGACCCACTTCCCGGGCATCGACCTGGTGCCCGGCCATCTCGAGCTGATGGCCTGCGAGCATGGCGAGACGCCCGAGAGCACCGTCGGCCGCGTCGCCGGGGCGCTGGCCGGTGTCTCAGAGACTTACGACGTGGTGGTGGTCGATTGCTCGGCCCAGCTCGGCATGCTGACCCTCGGGGCGCTCTCCGCCGCCACCGGCATCCTGGTGACGGTGCAGCCGCAGATGCTGGATCTCGCCGGCATGTCCGGCTCGCTGCGGATGACCGCCGACCTCCTCGGCGCCGTGCGCGCGGCCGGGGGCGAGACGCGGCACGACTTCCTGCGCTACCTCGTCACCCGCTACGAGCCGGATGACGGGCCGCAGACCCAGATCGTCGGGCTCCTGCGGGCGTTGTTCGGCGAGGAGGTGATGACGCATGCGGTCCCGCTCTCCCCGGTGATCGCCGAGGCGGGTGCGACCGGCCGCACGCTCTACGAGGCGGGCCGCGAGGGATTTTCGCGGCAGGCTTATGACCGGACGGTCGAGGCGCTCGATGCGGTGAATACCGAGATTGCCGGCGAGATCGCGCAGGCCTGGGGCCGCCCGTCGTGACGCCGCGCCACGTGAGTGATTCCCCCATCCCGAGGCCCTGCCCCGGATGAGCGCCGCGTTCAGCGGCAGCGCTTAACCTCGCCTCAGGGCGGTATCCCTCACCCGAACCCAGAAAGGATCGATCCGGCAAAAGAAAAAGGCCCCCGAAGCGACGCCCCGGAAGCCCTTCTCTTAGTGCCTGGCAGCGTGAGAGAATCAAATCCGGCACATTCTGTCAAGCGTAGCGCCGATTCGGCGAACCCTTTTCTGTTGCCTGACGACAGGCACAGCCATGTCACAGACCGTACCGACGACGCCCTTCGGGCGGCGGCCGCTGTCGCTCGCCATGATGGCGGCGCAGGCGGCGGCGAAAGCCTGCCCGGAGCAGGCCGCCAGCCACAAATGGCGCACCTTCCGCCACCTGACCGAGGCCAAGCAGCGGCTCGGCCTCGGGGACCGGGCTCTGGCCGTGCTCTCGGCTCTGCTCAGCTTCCATCCCGAGACGGCCCTGACGCCCGGGCCCGACCTCGTGGTGTTCCCGTCGAACCGGGAATTGTCGGTCCGGGCGCACGGGCCGTCGCCGACGACGCTGCGGCGGGCGCTGTCCCAGCTCGTCGAGGCCGGCCTGGTGATCCGGCGCGACAGCCCGAACGGCAAGCGCTACGCCCGGCGCGGCGAGGGCGGGCAGATCGAGCAGGCTTTCGGCTTCGATCTCTCGCCCCTGGTGGCACGGGCGGCCGAGTTCGAGGCCCTGGCCACCGAGGTACGGGCGGCCGCCAAGGCGCGGGCCCTCCTGCGGGAGGAGATCTCGCTCTTGCGCCGAGACATCGGAAAGATCGTCGCCTTCGCCCGCGAAACGGGCCTGCGCGGCGCGTGGGACGGGATCGAGGCGCAGTTGCAAGGCGCGGGCGCGATGCCGCCGCGCTCGGCCGGCCATGCGATCCTGACCGAGGCCGCCGAGGGGCTGCGGGCCTTGCGTGCAACGGTGGATAAGTGCCTGGCGGAATCGATCGAATTCCCGAAAACGGGCGCCAGTGAGTCCCAGGCCGGCTGCCACCATCAGAGTTCAAAACCTGAGTCTTCTCAGAATCTTGAAGGAGGTTTGCGGGGAGACCGCATCGAGATCGTGGAGGCACGGACGAGCACCGTCGTGCCGGCGGACCGGACGCTGCCGCTTCGGCTGGTGCTCGAAGCCTGCCCCGATATCGGTCTCTATGCCCGGTACGGGATCGGCAGTTGGCGCGACTTCCTCGGGGCGGCCATCGTGGCACGGGCGAGCCTCGGGATCGCGCCACGGGCCTGGGATGCGGCAGTCGAGGCGATGGGCGAGGAACAGGCGGCGGTCGTGGTCGCGGGCATCCTGCAGCGGGGACCAGCCATCACCGCACCGGGGGCTTATCTGCGCGACCTCGCCGGAAAGGCGCGGGCCGGGCGGTTCTCGGCCTGGCCGATGGTGATGGCGCTGTGGCGGGCGCAGCAGGGGACGAATCCGGGAACAAGCGGGACAGCCGCTCCGGGCCATGTCGCCGGTTCAGTGCTGACGTCGCGCTTCAAGTCGACGGTCAGTCATCAATGAGGGTGGGTGATGCGCATGGCTCGGAAGAGGGCGCAGCCCGGATGGCGAACGCGATGCTGGCGACTTGGCGGGCAGTTTGGCCTCGCGTTGGCGAATGCTGATCCTCGCCGCCTTGGTGTCGATGTTCGCAGCCCCGTTACCGGCTCAAGGCCTCGGCCTGTCGATCGTGGACCCGGTGCCGGAGGACCTTCGGGCGCGCGTCGCTGATCTGATGCGCGCGATCCGGCCCACGGATGCCGAAGCGGCCCTCGCCGCGACGAAGATCATCGACAGTCCTGGTCTCTGGCGCGAAACGAATGCTGTTCCTGCGCGTCGAAGCCGATTGTCGGGCCGGCCTGTGCATGACGGCCATCGCCTGCGTGACGGGGACCGCGCTCACGCCGGAGGTGACGCTCAAGGCGGACACGCTGGTTGCATTCGCCGATGACAGTTCCCCGCTTTCGGGGGATGAGCGCCCACCCGATCGACATCAAGTGCGCGTGCGATTCGGGCACACGACTTTGGCTTCGCGAGGGAGCCTGGGTCGTCGAGGCCTGCCGCAGGTGCTTCCCGTCCGCCGACGAATTGGCAAGACGTCCTCCACCTGGCATGAGGCTGCCCGCGTTGCACCCGTCGCAACCGGCTACCCTGCCAGGGCCGCGAGCACCGGCACATCCGCCTGCGACACATCCGCCCGCGCGACGTAGGCCGTCAGGATCACGAAGACGAGGACCGTGAGCGCGTTCCAGGCCAGGTAGCGGCTGCGGTCGATCAGGGTACGGGTCTTGACGGCGGCAGGCATGGACAGGGCTCCTCGATGGGGGGCAAGCGGCGCCCGCAGGGTGGTTCAGGGGGATGCCCGATAGGCGGAAGACCGGTTGCGCGACGTCGATCCTCTGCTCGCATTCAAGCCGGGCCATGTTCGGGGGTCAATGAACGGACCTCCCAAAGTACCGGCGAAGGAGAGAAAATTCTTGCTTTCAAGAAACCTACTTGAGAAAGTTTTTCGCGATGCCTCGCGTTAGTCCTCTGCATCGGATGACTTGGTTCGGCGATGCGGGCGCGCCGCACCATCTATCCGCGCTCGGCCGGCTTCCGGTTCCGGTACAATGGCTGTCCGATCCACGAGCCTCCTCACCAAGAACCGACCCGCGCCTGAGGAACCCCGCCATGGTCTTTCCATCCCTGACCGCCACCTACGGGGCCGTGCTGGCGCTCTTCTTCGCCGGGCTGTCCGGCTGGGTGATGGCCCGGCGCCTCTCCGCCAACGTGCTGCACGGCGACGGCGGCGATGCCGTGCTGCTGCACCGCGCCCGGTCACAGGCCAACTTCGCCGAGTACGTGCCGTTCATCCTGGTCCTCGTCGGCCTGCTCGAGGCCCACGGGGCGGGCCGGGCACTGGTCCACGGCCTCCTGATCGTGCTGCTGGTCGGCCGGGTACTGCACCCGTTCGGCATGACCGCGCCGGCGAACTCCCCCCGGCAATATGCCTGCCGGGGCGGTGGCATCCTGGCGACCTTCGCGGTTCTGATCGTGACGGCCGTGGCGCTGCTGCTTCGCTTGGCTTGAATTTCTGGCTCAGGCGGCCGGTTGGGCAGCGGCGAAATCGAGCCGCACCACCGTGCCGGGTCCGCCCGAATAGGTCAGCGTGCCGTCGAGCTGCGCCGCCAGCCCCTGCGCGATGCGTAAGCCCAGACTTCGGCTCGCTTCGGGATCGAACCCGGCCGGGATGCCGCGTCCGTCATCGGCGACGGTCAGCGCCAGCCGGTCCGGCTCTGTCGTCTCCAGGCGGATGGTGATCGTCCCGCCGGCACCGTCCGGGAAGGCGTGCTTGAGGGCGTTGGTCACCACCTCGACCACCAGGAGCGACAGGGTGGTGAGCCGGGTCAGGTCGAAGCGCACCGGCGGGACCTCGACGAGGCAGACGATGGTACGGGCGCCCGTCGCCTCGAGAAGGTCGGCGCACAGCTCCTGCAGGTACTGGCCGACCGGCAAGCTGATCCGCTCCGGATCGTAGGGCCGGCGGTGGATGCGCGAGATCGTCTCGAGCCGCACCCGCGCCTCGTCGAGGGCGGCCAACGCCGCCTGCGGATCGGTGCCGACCCGGCGCCTCTGCAAGGTCAGGAGGGCGGCGACGAACTGCATGTTGTTCGCCACCCGGTGCTGCAGCTCCTGGAACATCGTGCGCTGCTGCTCGTAGAGCCCTGCCGTGACTGTGCGTTCGTGGCGCAGCCGCGCGCTCGCCGTGTGCATGATGTGGATCAGCGCGATGTCGACGGCGACGATGAAGACGTAGAAGGCCAAAGCCAGCGCGGATTGCACCGAGACGACGAAGCCGGTGCTCGGCGGCAGGAAGAAGTACCAGGCGGAGAGGCCGCTCAAGGTGGCGCAGGTGATGCCGGCGCGCAGGCCGCAGAAGAACGTGGTGAGGATGACCGCCGGGAAGAAGGTCAGGTAGGGATAGCCCGGCGGCAGCACGTCGTCGACGGCGAGCCGCAGCCCGAGCGCGGCCGCGGTGGCGCCGAGCGCCACGAGGTCGCCGAGCCAGACCTGGGCGCGCAGGCGCTCGGTGGCCTGGATCACGCTCCAGAACCGGCTGCGGCGCGCCGTCGGGAGGGTGGAGGCGGGGGCGGTCGTCGACTCGGCCGTTGACAGGATGATGGCTCCTCGATCGAGGACCAATCTAATCCGATTCCTGCCTCGAGCCCCCCGAAACCCTGCCGGACCGCAGGCCCGGCGACCGATCTCCCGTCACCGTGACTTCGCTGCCGCGGTCGCGGCGAGGAGCAGCGCTCCCGCGCCGAGGGCCAGGCCGAGCCCGGTGCTGAGGCGCCGGGCGGAGGGCACGCCGTGCCGGTCGCGCCAGCCGCCGCTCGTGGAGCGGCGATCGTTGAGGGG
>JAEWKL010000435.1 GCA_023386115.1 Pseudomonadota bacterium | reverse complement strand
ACCTCCGCCCCGGCGCCGGCGAGCGCCAGGGCCGCCTCGTAGCCGATGCCGCTCGTCGCGCCGGTGACGATCGCGCGGCGCCCGGCCTGCGATGGGATCAGGGCGGTGGTCCAGGGCATCCGGCGCTCCGTCGATCGGGGGAGAATTCCGAGATGGGGGCGCGATCGCCGGCAGGAAGGGGTCGGACGGATCGAAACCGGCCTCATGCACGTTCCTTGCACGCCCAAATTGCGTCGCCTGCCCGGGGCCACGGGGGACAGGAGGCGGGGACAGGAGGCTATGAGGCGACCCCCATGATCGGCCGGCTGTTCTCGACCCTCCGCCCGCTCAAGACCCCCGAGCCCGGGGAGACGGCCGCGGAGGAGGCCGTCCTCGCCGCTCCGCCGGACGATGTCGTCCGATTCCCGCCGATGCGGCCGCTCGCCCCGCCGCCGGCGGTCAACGACGATCCCGAGGAGGCGCTGCGCGACGCCGTCGAGGAAGCCCTGCGCACCGCCGGTTACCTGCCGGAACGGCCGGCGGGGTGAGGGGGCCGACCCGGCACGCCCTGCCGCTCCCCCGCCTCGTCCCGGGACGCCGGTCCGGATGGGCACGGACCCGGCGAAGCTCGCTGCCGCAAGGGCGGCGGGGTGACTTTACCAATGCGCCGGGCCTGATAACGATCGCGGCCGAGACGAACGAATCGCCTGGGGGAGGGCCGCTGGCATGCGCGAGGGCCGAGTCGATGCGGCCGCTCCGGGCGGCTTCGCGGCGGTCCGGAGGGAAGTGGGGAGGGAAGTGGAATGACCGGACGCGCCCTCCATCATGGTCCGGACATCGCCATGCATCCTCCGGACATCGCCATGACGCCCGCCACACCCCGCCTCCACGCCCGCACCGGCCTGTCCGTCACGGCCCTCGGGCTCGGCTGCGCCCAGATGGGCGGCCTTTACCGGCCGACCAGTCTCGCGGAGGCCGCCGGGGCGTTCCGGGCGGCGTGGGAGCATGGCATCCGCTACTACGACACGGCGCCGTTCTACGGCTTCACCCGCTCGGAGCGCCGCCTCGGCATCCTGCTCACCGAGGAGCCCCGCGGCGACTACGTCGTCAGTACCAAGGTCGGCCGCGTGATGGTGCCCGATCCGAGCGTCGGCCCGATGGAGGAGGGCTATGCCGACCCCCTGCCGTTCCGCCCGGCCTTCGACTACAGCCATGACGGCGTGCTGCGCTCGTTCGAGGCGAGCCGGCAACGGCTCGGCGTCCTGAACCCCGACATCCTCTACGTCCACGATATCGGCCGCTTCACCCACGGGGAGCGCCATGCCCATCATTGGGAGCAACTGACGACGGGCGGCGGCTTCCGGGCGCTGACGCGGCTGCGCGAGGAGGGCGCCGTGCGGGCGATCGGGCTCGGCGTTAACGAGTGGGAGGTGATCGCCGAGGCGATCCGGGCCGCCGACCTCGACCTCTGCATGCTGGCCGGGCGCTACACCCTGCTGGAGCAGGACAGCCTCGGCCTGATGGACGAGTGCGCCCGCCGCGGCATCGGCATCGCGGTGGCCGGCGCGTTCAATTCCGGGCTGCTCGCCGGCAAGGCCACGTTCAACTACGCCGAGGCGCCGCCCGTCATCGCGGCCCGCGCGCAAGCCCTGCGCGCGGCCTGCGCCGAGGAGGGCGTGCCGCTCGAAGCCGCCGCGCTGCAATTCCCGCTGCGCCACCCGGCTGCGCTGACGCTGGTGACCGGAGCCCGCAACGCCGCGCAGGTCGAGGCCAACGCGGCCTGGTTCGCGGCGCCGATCCCGGACGGGTTCTGGGCCCGGCTGAAGGCGCGCGGCCTCCTCGCCGAAGCCGCCCCGGCCTGAAGGCCCCGCCATGCCCGGACGCTCGCCCCGCATCGATGCCCACCACCATCTCTGGTGCCTCGCCGACCGGCCCGGCCGCTGGCCGCCGCCGGAGCTCGCCGCGCTCCACCGCGACTTCACTCCCGACGACCTGGCGCCGCTCCTCGCGGCGGCCGGCCTCGACGGCACGGTGCTGGTCCAGACCCTCGAGGACGAGGCCGAGACCGCCGCGATGCTGGCCCTCGCCGCGCGTTGTCCCGTCATCCGCGGCGTGGTCGGATGGACCGACCTCAAGGCCGCGGATGCACCCGAGAGAATCGCCCGCCTCGCCCGCGACGCGCGGCTGAAGGGCCTGCGCCCGATGCTCCAGGACCATCCCGACGATGCCTGGATCGCCGACCCTCGCCTCGCGCCCGCGGCCGACGCGATGGCGGCGCACGACCTCGCCTTCGATGCGCTGGTCCGGCTGCGCCAGCTTCCGCATCTCCTGACCTTCGCGGCGCGCCATCCGACGTTACGCATCGTGATCGACCACGGCGCGAAGCCGGCGATCGGGCAGGGTGGCTCGCCCGGCTGGCGCGAGGCCCTCGCGGCCTTGGCCGCCCGGCCGAACGTCGCGTGCAAGCTCTCCGGCCTCCTGACCGAGGCCGGGGAGGGCGGGGCAGAGGCCGTGCGCCCCTATGCCGAGGCGATCCTGGCGCTGTTCGGGCCCGGGCGCGTGATGTGGGGCAGCGACTGGCCGGTGCTGATTCTCGCCAGTGACTACGGCGCCTGGCTCGCGCAATGCCGCAACCTCATCCCGCCCGCCCACCACGACGCGGTGTTCGGGGCGAACGCCGCCGCGTTCTACCGCCTGGATCGTCCCTGAGGAGGTCGTCGCATGCAACGGATGGGCATGGTCATCGGCGTGAACCCGGACCAGATCGCGACCTACAAGCGGCTGCACGAGGCGGTGTGGCCGGAGGTGCTGGACCTCATCAGCCGCTGCAACATCCGCAACTACACGATCTTCCTGCGCGAGCCGGAGAACCTGCTGTTCGGCACCTGGGAGTACCACGGCACCGACTTCAAGGCCGACATGGCCAAGATGGCGGCCGACGCGAAGAACCAGGAGTGGTGGAGCCTCACGATCCCCTGCCAGCGGCCCTTCGAGACGCAGGGAGAGGGCGAGTGGTGGGCGATGATGGAGGAGGTCTTCCACCACGATTGAGCGGGCGCGGATCGGCCGGCCGGGCCGCGCTCACCCGTTGCCCTGCGCGAGCCCCGCCTCGATCGCGGCCGTGAGGTCGGCCTCCGGCATCCCGTGCCAGTCCTCGGCCAGCGAGAGCCGCACCGAATGCGCGCCGCCCGAGGGCGTGCAGACCACCGTCCGATGTCCCTCGCCGGCGAGCTTGTCCTTTGCCGCCTCCGGCATGTCGGCGAGCGCCTCGATGCAGGTCCAGGCGGTGCCGTCCCGGGTGGTCACGTCGCGCTGTTCGGTCATGATGTCGGGTCCGCTCCGGTCAGGGTGAGGGAGGCCTGCGCGAGGAGGCGCGTCAGGGCGCCGGGATCGACGGTGGCGAGGTGGATGCGCACCATCGGGCGTCCGCCCGCGGCGGGCGCCGCCGCGAAGGTCCGGGGCTCGGCCGCGACCAGCATCGCCCGCTCGTCCTCCTCGATCGGCACCACCAGCGACACTCCGTCCTCCGCCAGCCGGGCGAGCCGCCGCCGGCCGATCCGGAAGACCGGCCCGGCCGCCGTCGCATGCTCCGTGACGCCCGGCAGGGTGCCGGCCGCCCGGCGGGCAACCTCGAACCAGAGCGAGGGTTTCCGGGGTGCGGTCTCACGGCGCGGGCGTCTCATCGCGGTCCGACGTGGCCGCGCGCTCCGCCGCCTGCTGGAGGCGAAAGTGCTGCCGCGGTAGGGAGCCTCACCGCCCGCCGCCCCGGCGCAACGGCGCGGGCCCCTCCGCCACCCCGAACATCGCCGGCTGCGCCCTTGCGGTGAGCCCGCGCAACGCGAGGCCCAGCGCCTCCAGCCGCTCCTCCGTCAGCTGCCCCTGGAACAGGTGGGCCGCCACCACGAGGCGGGGGCGGACGGTGCGGTCGCACAG
>JAEWKL010000401.1 GCA_023386115.1 Pseudomonadota bacterium | reverse complement strand
GGGCAGTGCCCTGGCGATGGTCGAGGGAGGTTCAGCGCGCGAGCCTCTGACCCTCGCGCCGGCTGACCTCGAACGCTCGCAGAACACCGCGAAAAAGGCGCGAGTAAGAGGGAGAGGCGAGCATCGTTGAAACGCGGCCCGGCATCGACCCGTCACCGACGCGGTGGTCCGGGCTCGAGGTCGGCGCAGCATCGGCCCGACCGTTTCATGATAGGGTCGAGCCGGCGCCTCGCCCGTTCCGAGCCTCGCCGAGACGAACCTGCGAGACGAACCTGTAAGACGCTCGGACGTTGCCACCGTGGGTGATGCGGCCGGACGCACTCGCCGCAAGCTCGGGCCGGATGGGCATTCGCGCCGAGAGCCCAGCCCGCGCGATGTCGCCAGGACATCGTCGGCCTCACACCGAAGGTGGTGGATGTGACGTTCTCCTTCGACAACACCTATTCCCGGTTGCCTGGCAGGTTCTTTGCCCGCGTCGATCCGAGTCCGGTCGGCAACCCGTCGCTCATCGCGGTGAACCGCGAGCTGGCACAGCAGCTACAGCTTGATCCCGACTGGCTCGCCAGCCCTGCGGGGATCGCCGTGCTGGCGGGCAACGTCGTCCCGGATGGAGCCGAGCCGATCGCGGCCGCCTATGCCGGACATCAGTTCGGCCATCCCGTACCGCAGCTCGGAGATGGACGGGCCGTCCTGATCGGCGAAACGGTCGACCGGACCGGTCTCCGGCGCGACATCCAGCTCAAGGGCTCGGGCCGGACTCCCTTCTCGCGCGGCGGAGACGGGCGCGCGGCGCTGGGGCCGGTCCTCCGCGAGTACCTCGTCAGCGAAGCCATGGCCGCGCTCGGCATCCCGACGACGCGGGCGCTCGCGGCCGTCGCGACGGGGGAAACGGTCATCCGCGAGCGGCCGCTGCCCGGCGCCGTGCTCACCCGGATCGCCTCCAGCCACATCCGGGTCGGGACGTTCCAGTATTTCGCCTTCCGGGGTGATATCGACGGCGTGCGCACCCTGGCCGACTACGTCATCGCCCGGCATGATCCGGGCGCGGCGGACACCGGGACTCCCTATCGGGCGCTCCTCGACGCGGTGGTGGCGCGTCAGGCCGACCTCGTCGCGCAGTGGCTGCTGGTCGGCTTCATCCACGGGGTCATGAACACCGACAACATGTCGATCGCCGGCGAGACGATCGACTACGGGCCCTGCGCCTTCCTCGATGCCTATGACCCGGCGACCGTCCTCAGCGCCATCGACCAGCTCGGCCGCTATGCCTACGGCAATCAGCCTCGCATCGCGCTTTGGAATCTGACCCGGCTGGCGGAAACGTTGGTGCCCCTGCTTGCCGAGGAGACCGAGGCTGCCATCGCGACCGCCCAGGAGGCGCTCGCCGCGTTCGCGCCCCGGTTCGAGGCGGCGTTCCAGGCAGGGTTGCGCCGGAAGCTCGGCTTGTCGTCGGAGCGGGAAGGCGACGCGGCTTTGGGCCAGGACCTGCTGGATCTGATGCGGGACAACCAGGCGGACTACACGCTGACTTTCCGGCACCTGGGGGCGGCTGCCGGCGACCCGGCGGGCGACAGGCAAGTCCGCGACCTGTTCGTCGACCCCACCGCCTACGACCACTGGTCCCGGCGCTGGCGCAGCCGCCTCACCGAGGACCCCCAGTCGGCCGAGGACCGACGGGCGGCGATGGATGCGGTCAATCCGAAGTTCATCCCGCGCAACCATCGGATCGAAGCGGTGATCGAGGCCGCGGTCGAGCGCGGCGACCTCACGCCCTTCGCCGAGCTGCGGACCGTGCTGGGCTCGCCCTACGACGAGCAGCCGCATTTCGAGGCCTACGCCGCGCCGCCGACCGAGCAGCAGCGCGTCCTCCAGACATTCTGCGGGACATGAAGCCGTCTCGACGGGACGCCACGCGTGGTGGCGTCACGGTCACCTCTCGGTTCCGTCCTTCCCCGTCCCGCCCGAAGCCCGCGCCGGGAACCAGTTGCCGTGGAAGCCCGGCGGGATCCGGTGACCGAGGCGGATCGTGGCGACGGGCGGCGCCTCGAACGATCGCGCGTCGAGGATGACGAAATCCGTCGTGTCGTGAGCGGTGTCGATGACGAGCCCGACGAGCCAGCCCTCGTCCTCGCCCGCGCCCTGGCGCGCCGGCACGAACACGAACTCCCCCGGGATGCGGTCGGCCCCGAACTCGTGCACGCGGCGCTCGCCCGTCTCCAGGTCATGCTTGTACGCCTGCGTCGCACCGGCGAGCTGCGTGTTGCCGTCGGCGGGAACGCTGACCGTGTAGAGGGTGCGGTGGCGCTGCCCGAAACGCCGCTCGTCGATGCGGGGGAATTCCTGCGCCGCGGGGTCGAGCACCCGCCGCGCGACCCGCCGTGCCGCAGGATCGACCGTCCAGCGTTCGAGGCGGCCCGGCCGGTCGAGCCCGCCCCCTGTCGAGCTGAATACCGTCTCGTAGGCGATGACGTCGAGGATCACCCGCCCGTCCGCGTCGTCGTAGGCATTGGCGACGTGGAACACGAAGCAGGGCTCGACCTCGCACCAGAGGATGTCGGCGCCGTCGCCCTGCCTGGGAAGCAGGCCCACCCGGGCCCTGTGGCCGGGGTTCCAGCGGAACGGGAAGCGGTAGCCGGCCAGCAGGGCCCCGAACGAGAACGTGAGGGGCAGGTCGAGCACGATCACGAAGCGCGCCGTGATCGCGCAGTCGTGGATGCAGGGGCCGTGCTCGACCATGACGGCCATGTCCCGCACGACCTGCCCGGTCGGGGCGACGACGACGTGGCGGACGCGGTCCCAGATGCGGCCGTCATAGGCGATCGCGTGGGTCTCGCCGGTCAGCGGGTCGCGGTGCGGATGCCCGGTGTAGGAGCCGGCGAGCGTCCCGTCGAAGGGGTTGTAGGCTTGCGCCTCAAGGGTCGGCGAGAGTTCGACCGGGAAGCTGCCGGCCTCGACGACCGCGAAGATCCGGCCGCCGATCTCGACGACGTTTGTGTTGACGGTGTCGTTGCCGCCCCGCCGCGGACCCGGCGCGGCCGGCCGCCGGAGCGACGCGGCGGCCAGGCGCGAGCCGATCCAGCGGTTGCGATACCACAGCGCCCGGCCGCCCTCGATCGCCAGCCCGTGCACCATGCCGTCGCCGAGGAACCAGTCGTGGCCCCGCGTCGCCGGACGGACGGGATTGGCCCCCATCTTGAGGTAGAGGCCGTCGAGGCCGGGCGGGATCGCCCCGGTGACGGGCAGGTTCTCCAGCGTCAGCTCCTCGCGCATCGGCGCGTGGACGCCGATCACGAAGGGGTTCGGCGTTCCGGGCAGGCGCAGCCGGTTGCAGGCGGCCCACAGGCCGACGCCAGCCTCGGCGGCGGCGCGGACGACCGACCGGACTCGGTTCGACATCGGCAGCGATCCCCGGATCAGGTGGCAGGCCAGGACGTCATCGCGGCGGCACCGCCCGCTCCCGTTGTCGCGTCGTTTCCGGAACGGGTGGCGCGCCCGCACCGGAGGCCGGTCGAGGTCAGCCCGGGACGACGTGACGAAGCAGCACGATCGTCGCGACGCCGACCGCCACCGTCCCGATCAAGGGGAGCCGGGTCGCCGCGGCGCCCGTGACAAGGCTGGCGGCGGTCTCGCGCCAGCCCGTCGCGAGAAGCGAGGGGGAAATCACCGCGACGAGCACGGCGGGCGGGATCGCATCGAGGGCGGCCTTGGCACGCGGACCGAGCTGAAGCCGGTCACCGACGGCCAACCCGCCGATGCGCGTGCCATAGGTCACGATGGCCATCGCGACGATCGTCACGAGGGTCGGGAGATCGATGATCATCGGGCCTCGTCCGGTCGCCAGGCGAGCGCCGCCCCGGCGATGCCGGCCGCCGCGCCGGCCATCACGTGCCAGGGCGAGCCGACGAGCCGGTAGCACACGGCTCCGGCGAATGCGGCGGCGATGACCGGCACCGCCGTCGCGCGGCCGCGCCACAGGGCCGCGACGATCCCGATGAAGAGGGCCGTGAAGGCGAAGTCGGCACCCACGGCGCGCGGGTCGCCCAGCAAGGATCCTGCGGCCGCGCCCAGCGTCGAGCAGGTCACCCAGTTGACCCACAGCGTCGCCCCCATGGCACCGAAATAGGCCGGTGTCAGCGGACGGGCGGTCGCGCGCCGCTCACCGAACGCCCAGGTCTCGTCGACGAGCGCGTAGAACGTGAGCAGGCGCTGCCAGGGACGAAACGCCCCCGTCTTGGGCGCGAGGGACGCCCCCATCAGGACGTGGCGGAGATTGATGAGGGCGGTCGAGGCCACGAGCGTCCCGATCGCGACCGGATACGTCCAGAGCTCGATGATCGCGAATTGCGCCCCGCCGGCACAGACGAGGGCGGACATGAGGGCGACCTCGGCGATCGAGAGGCCCTTGCTCGCGGCCAGGGCGCCGAACAGCAGGCCGATCGGCACCGCGGCGATCGCCGCCGGTGCGATGTCGACGACGCCCTCCAGGGCTTCGCTCCGGCTCGTCCCGGCTGACATGCCCGAAGGCCGCATGGGCGTGACCCCGTCGATGAGACCCGTCCCGCGGAATCGGGACGGGTGCAGAGGCGCGTGGAAGCACAGGGTAGACCGGTCCCTCCGGAGAGGTCCAGGCTTCGGGGCCTCTGCCGCCAAGGTTATCCTGGCGGGACGCAGCCGGGCCGGATTCCCGCCGGCACGGCCTCGCGCCGGCGGGAATCCCTCACCCCTCCCGCCGCATGAAGTCGAAGTCGCAGCCCTGGTCGGCCTGCGTGACGGTGTCGTGGAACAGGCGGGCATAGCCG
>JAEWKL010000376.1 GCA_023386115.1 Pseudomonadota bacterium | reverse complement strand
CCCTCCGCCGACGATCGGCGGCGTCGGCGTGATCGACGACGTCGACAAGATCGCCACCCTCGCGTTCAAGCGCGACGGCGACGCCCTGGTGCTGATCGGCACGACGAAGGGCTGGCTCGGGCAGTCGGCCTATCTCGCCACGGTCTGCGGCCGCGAGGAGGGGGCGCCGCCCCCGGTCGACCTCGCTGCCGAGAAGCGCAACGGCGACTTCGTGCGCGGGCTGATCACCTCAGGCCTCGTCGACACCGTCCACGACCTCTCCGACGGCGGGTTGGCCGTTGCGGTCGCCGAGATGGCGATGGCCGGCAACATCGGCGCGGTTCTCCCCGAATGCCCGCTGCCGGTTCCGTGCCACGCCTACCTGTTCGGCGAGGACCAGGGCCGCTATCTCCTGGCGGTGGAACCCGACGCGGTCGCCGACCTCCTCTACAGCGCCAGCGCGCAGGGGATCGACGCGGCGGTGATCGGCGTCACCGGCGCCGATTCGCTGACCCTGCCGGGCGACGAGATCATCGCCCTCGAGACCTTGCGCCAGGCGCATGAGGGCTGGCTGCCGGCCTACATGGCCGGTCCCGCGGCCGACGCGGCCTGAACAGGAGACGACCCGATGCCGATGGATGCCCGCGAGATCGAGGCGATGATCCGGGAAGCCCTGCCCGACGCCACGGTCGAGATCCGCGACCTCGCCGGCGACGGCGACCACTACGCCGCCACCGTCGTGTCGGCGGCGTTCAAGGGCAAGTCGCGGGTGCAGCAGCACCAGATGGTCTACGGCGCGCTCCAGGGGCGGATGGGCGGCGTGCTGCACGCCCTTGCCCTGACCACGGGCGTGCCGCAGGATTGAACCACACCGAGGGCCGCCGCATGGACGAGATCCGCACGGATCAGCCGAGCCTCTACGACGAAGACGTCGTCGCCTGGGCGGAGCAGCAGGCGGCGGCCCTCCGCGCCCTGGGGGCGCGCCCGGACCTCTCGAACGTCCTCGACTGGGACAACCTCATCGAGGAGGTCGAGTCGGTGGGCTCGTCGCAGGTCACCGCCGTGGCGAGCGCGCTCCGCCTCGCGCTCCTGCACCTGCTCAAGCACCTCTCGGCGCCGCACCTGCCGCCGTCGCAGCATTGGCGCGCGGAAGTGGTGGCGTTCCAGCTCACCGCGCAAGATGGCTATCGCGCCTCGATGCGGCAGAGGATCGACCTCGACAAGGTCTGGCGAGGCGCTGTCATCCAGGCGGAGGCGAGCCTGTCGGCCTACCACGACGCTCTGGTGGCAGGCCTGCCCGAGACCTCGCCCTTCACGCTGGAGGAACTCGTCGCCGAGGATTTCGACGTGGATCATTGCTTGATCCAGCTCGCCGCCTCGCTCGACTCCACGCGGCCGGTGCGGCGCCGGCGCTGAGACGGCCGCGCGACCGCCCACCTTGGACATTCCGGCCAGCCATCATTAAATGACACGCGGAACGAGGACCGTACCCATGACCGACGTCAACAGCCGCATCGAGACCGAGATCAAGTCCCAGGACGTGGTGGTGTTCATGAAGGGCACGCCGCAATTCCCGATGTGCGGCTTCTCGGGCCAGGTCGCCCAGATCCTCAACTACCTCGGGGTGCCGTTCAAGGGCGTGAACGTGCTCGAGGACATGGAGATCCGCGAGGGCATCAAGGCCTACTCGCAGTGGCCGACCATCCCGCAGGTCTACGTCAAGGGCGAGTTCGTCGGCGGCTGCGACATCACCCGGGAGATGTTCCAGTCCGGCGAGCTGCAGCAGTTGCTCACCGAGAAGGGCATCGCCACCAACACCGCCGCCGCCTGAGGCACCAGTGGACCACCCGATCGCGTTGCGAACGGGTGATCCTCTCGGTTCTTGAGTTTGCCGCATCTTCTTCGACGGACCGGTGTCCGCTTCGTCGGAAGATGCGCTCGGCCCACGGCACGGCCGAAGAAGGGCGCGCGAGCGCCCTTTTTTGTTGCACCCGCGAACCCCGCCGCGCGCCGGCGCGTCTCCCTTTCGTGCGGCGCGGAGTGTGCGACATGTGGGACGTGATCATCGTGGGCGGAGGGCCGGCGGGCCTGTCGGCGGCGCTCATCCTCGGGCGCTGCCGGCGCTGGGTGCTGCTGATCGATGCCGGCCACCCGCGCAACGCGGTGACGCCGCGCATGCACGGCTTCCTCGGCCGCGACGGCCGCGCCCCCGGTGAGTTGCGCGACGAGGCGAGGCGGGAACTCGCCGCCTACGACACGGTCGAGATCTGGGACGGACGCGTCGTCGACGCGGTGCGGGCGCCGGACGGCTTCCGGGTGGTGATGGACGACCAGCGCCGGGCCGACGCCCGCCGGATGATCCTCGCCACCGGCCTTCGCACCGACCTGCCCGCCATCGAGGGTTTTTCCGAGTTCTGGGGCCACGGCGTCCATCATTGCCCCTATTGCGACGGCTACGAGAATCGCGACCGGCCGCTCGCGGTCTACGGCCCGGGTGAGGCGGGCAAGGGGCTGGCCCTCGAACTCACCGCCTGGAGCCGCGACCTGACGCTGTGCACCGACGGGCCCTGCGGCCTCGATGCCCCGGAGCGCGACCGCCTCGCCCGCAACGGCATCCGGATCGAGGAGCGCGCGGTCGCCCGGCTTGAGGGCGAGGACGGACGGTTCTCGCGGATCCGCCTGCGCGACGGTACGGCGCTGAACTGCGCCGCCTTGTTCTTCACGACCGGGCCCTGCATCCCCTCCCCCCTCGTCGAGCGGCTCGGCTGCGACCTGTCGCGCAAGGGCACGGTGCCGACGGGCGACTACGAGGAGACGAACGTGCCGGGGCTCTACGTGGCGGGCGATGCCTCGCGGCGGGTCCAGCTCGCCATCGTGGCCGCCGCCGAGGGTGCGATGGCGGCCTTCGCCATCAACACCGAACTCCTGCGCGAGGATACCGGCTGATTCGCCCGCCGATTCGCCGGTCGCACGGGGACCAGCATAGGACAGGACAGGAATCCGTCGATCTCCGGCGCGTCGCCTCCACACAAATAACGCGGCAACAGCAAGCACTTGACGGGCCGGATGGGCCGCCCGGGAAGCCCGGATGAGCGGACAATCGTCCTGTCAAGACTTTATCGCACGGTGAAGGTTTGTTAGCCTTTATTCCAACGATCACGGGAGGGGTGCCCATGATAGCGTTGGCGCAGGCATGGCGAGCCGGGCTCACCCGGCGCACGCAGCGCGCAGGAATGGCCCGCGAGGCCACCCCACGGTCGGCCGAGGCGGAGCCGCCCGAGCACCACGAGTTCACGGTGCGGGAGCTGATCCGCATGGCCCAGTCGGCCCGCGCCGCGTCCGAGTCGCGCGGCTGACGCCTGCCGCGCTCGCTGTGCGGCAAGACAGGCAGCGACCCGAAACGATGTCGGAACAAGACTACGCCTCGACATTCCGCCTTCCTGTGGACTGCGGGGCTTTCCACGAAAATACAGGCACGGCGCCGAACGCCGGCTCCTGCCGTGCCATGCGACAGCGTGCTTGATTAGGCCGACACACTTTAAATCTCACCGCGTCATCCCGGCGACTCGCCTGCGGCGAGTCCCGGAAATGACGCGGCCAGATGTCGGCCTGAGGCTGGATCAATCGACGTGACCGGTCGAACAGACTCGGAGAGACGCATCACGCCCGTCTCTCATCCCGAATCGCGCTGGCCACGTCGGCGGAACCGACCGGCCTGGATCGTGGTTGGGGTGCGCGGCGCGTCGCCCGTGATGTCGACCGGCCCGGCGCGATGGCGTCCGGCACATGAGCAGCATCGCCTCAACGGCGAGCATGAACACGATCGGCTAAGGTTTCGCCCGTACCATCTCTCTTGAGAACCAATCTTCGCACCCGGTCGGGTCACCGCCCCGTGCCGGTTCGCGGCAACGCACACAAGACCACCTTGCGCTGCACGAGACCCGACGTGCGTTGGCGCACGGCAACCGCGTGGGCGCGCAGTTAGAACCTCAGGCACTGTCGCGGGAAAGGGCCACCGTCTTTCGGCGGTAGGCTGAAACTTTTTCTTGCACGGTGACGCGCGGTACGGAACTGTACAAGTTCTTCGCCGTTACTGGTTCTCAAGCGTGAGTATGCGTACCCCCCACCAGCCACGGGCCGCGCGCCCGGGGGACCATCATGCCCGATTTCGAGTCACGGAACCTCGACGACGCCGAGAGCCTCGCCCGCCTCGCCGAGCTTCTTCATCCCACCAAGGCTGCCCGGACCGAGGCCAAGGCCCGCGGGCGCCGGCGCGCCGCGGCCGGCTTCCTGCCGGCGCCGGGCCCTGCTCCCACCGAGCAGACGGCACCGGCGCTTCAGCACGCCTGAGCATCGCGCCTACCAGGCCTGCGGGGTGATCAACCCTTTGCTGGTGACCACGACCCAGGTTCTGCCACGGCGCTCGATCGCCTCCACTCGACCAGCCCCCGGCAGCGTGTCGCCCGGGCCGACCTCGACGAGGCGACGGTTGCGGTTCTCGATCATCGCCATCCCGTCATAGACGTCGCGCAGCACCCATCCCTCGATGGTGCCCGGCTTCGCCGCGGCGGCCGGCTTGTCGGAGAGGCTGCCGGTCAGGGCCGGCTCCGCCGCCGCGACATGCTTCGGCGC
>JAEWKL010000311.1 GCA_023386115.1 Pseudomonadota bacterium | reverse complement strand
CCGGCGAGCAGCCACAGCGCCCGGTCGCGCTCGGCGGCGAGATGCGCCAGCTCGCTCGCGCCGATGCCCTGGGCGGCGGAGACCAGCTCGGCCGAGCGCCGGTCGAGGTCGGCGAAGATCGCGGCTTGCGCCTCGTTGGCCTTCACGATGTCCGGGATGCTGTCCTTGAACGCGCGCACCTTGGCGCCGAGGTCGCGCAGCACGGCCTGGGCGGCGGTGTCGATGTCGCCGTACTGGATCGTCTCGGCCTGGTCGATCAGCGCGGCGGCGGTCACGTCGAGGGCCTTGGCGGCCTCGGCGTCGCGGGCCAGGATCAGGCGCTGCTCCAGCCTCTCGGCCTCCTTGGCGGCGGTGATCGCCTTGCCGCTGGCGACGAGCAGGCTCGTGCCCGAGGCGACCTTGTCCTGCTGCTGGCGCAACGTCACCTGGGCGGCGGTCTGGGCGTTGTTCTGGGCCTGCTCGATCTGGCGTAGGCCGACGATCAGGCCCCCGAACAGCGGCGCGAGATCCTCCGACCGCTCCGCCTTCCCGCCCGGTCCCATCGGGTCGTCGAGCTTGGCGCGATACGCCTCGAGGGCCTTCAGCGCCGGCTCGACGGCGTCGGTCGAGGTCATGGCGCCGAGGCGGCGCAGCAGGACCGCGACCGAATTCACCTTCGACTGGATCTCCAGCTTTCCGTCGTCGCCGTCACCCGCCAGGTAGCCGACCTGCAGCACCTGCATCTCGAGCGCCGAGCGGATCGCGAACGCCACCACGACGCCGGTGCTGGTGGCGCTCTTCTGATCGGCCAGCGCACGGTCGAGGGCCTTGCCGGCCTCCGCGAGCTGACCCTCCTGCGCCGCGCCGATGCCGGCCACCGTCGTTTGCAGCTCGCCGATCAGGGCGGCGTGGCGGTCCTGGAGGACCTGCTTCTCGGCCTTCTGCGTGCCGAAGGCCTTGACGGCGGCCTCGAACCCGTCGAGGGCGCGGCTGATCCCGGTGGCGGCGGATGCGGCCTGCGGATCGTCCACGAGGCGACCCGAGAAGGCGCCGGCGCTGGTCCGCACCCGGCCGATCGCCGCCTGAAGCGCGTCGTTCCGGCGCGCCTCGTCGCTCTTGAGGGCGCGGTCGGTGGCGAGCGCGAGATCCCCGATCTCGCCCGCCAGCACCTGCGCCGCGTTGGCCGTGTCGACCCGGCGGGCGAAGCCCGTCAGGCTGTGCCACCCGATCGCCGCAACCGCGACCGTCAGCAGGAGGATGAGACCGAACCCCCCGAATACGCGCGCCCTGATGGACATTCTCTCGTATCTCCGTGTCGGGGGCACGATAATGAGAGGTTCTGAAGCAATTCCTACTATATTTCCGCAACCTTTGGTTGATATCGCGTTTCTGTTTGTGAGAGCCTGGCGCCGGGGCGCCGGGTCTGCATCACGGGATCAGCCGGTCGGCGCGCAGGCGCTCGAACAGGGCGAAGAAGGCGTCGTCGGTGGGCTGGTAGTCGAGGAAGCCGAGGCGGCGGCTCTTGCTCATGTCGGTGACGACCTCGATCGGCCGGCCGAGATCGGCATCGGTGTGCCAGGGCGAGGCGAGGCGGTTCAGGTCCGGCTCGGCGAGGCCGTGCGTCGTCGCGATCTCGGCCCAGAGGGGGGCGTCGCCGGCCATCTGCTGCTCCAGCGGCTGCACGGTGCCGTCGAAGGGCGCGGGCTCGAGCCCGAACCAGGCGGCGAGGCGGCCCCACATCCAGCTCCAGCGGAAGACGTCGCCGTTCACCACGTTGAAGTCCTGGTTCGCGGCTTGGCGAGCCGTCGAGGCCCAGAGCAGGTGGCGCGCGAGCAGCCGCGCGTCGGTCATGTCGGTGAGCCCGTTCCACTGCATGGGCGAGCCCGGGAAGCGGAACGGCCGGCCGGTCTCGCGGCAGAGCGTGGCGTAGACCGCGAGCGTGGTGCCCATGTTCATCGCGTTGCCGACAGCCTTGCCGATTATGGTATGCGGGCGGTGCACGCTCCACGAGAAGCGATCGCGCTTGGCCGCCGCGAAGACCTCGTCCTCTTGCGCGTAGTAGAAATTCTCGACCGGCAGCCGGCCCTGCTCCTCGCGGAACGGGGTCTGGGGCACCGCACCCTTCCCGTAGGCCTCGAACGGCCCGAGATAGTGCTTGAGCCCCGTGACCAGGGCGACGTGGCGCACGCTGCCGGCCGGTTGCAGCGCGTCGAGGAGGTTGCGCACCATCGCACCGTTGACCCGGATCATCTCGGCCTCGGTCGGCCGGCGCATCCAGGTCGCGAGCACCACCCGGGTCGGCCGGTGCGGGGCCAGCGCCGCTTTGAGGCCGTCGGGATCCTGCAAGTCCGCGGCGACCGGCACGACGCCGTGCTGCGCCGGCGGAGTGCGGGCGAGCCCCAGCACCGTCCAGCCGGCCTCCCGCATCACCTCCGCCGCGGCGCTGCCGACGATCCCGCTCGCGCCGACGATCAGCACGGTCTCCGTCATGTCCGGGTTCCTCTGTTCGATCCTGGTCGGCGGGACAACGTTCGTCGGGCGGGTGGGTCCCGCGGGAAATTCGGTCGTGCGGTGTCCTCCCGTGCCAGACCGGCCGCGGGCCCGCGCGTGCTCGGGAGATCGGGAGCGACTCCTTGAAGGTGTGGGACTTCAGCGGTCCGATCCCACCGCGCCTTCGAGCGGACCCGGAGGCGCGGTGGTCTCACAGGCATTTGCCGGCCGACGCTCAATCGACGACCCGAGCCGTCCTTCGCGTCGCCCTCGGTCTTTGATCGCGGCGCGTTTCGCCAGGGTGCCGACAGCACGGCGAGGCAGCCATGCCGTAACGGCATAGCTTCTTCGCCCTAGGCCGTGAGCCGGACGGAGCCCGACGAGGAGATCCGCGTTCCTAGACGCGGCAGCGGGGCCGGAGTGCCCGGGCGTGCCGGCGGAGGCGCCCGTGGGTCAGCTCGCGACGGTGGACGAGGATACGTCATCGCAGGCAGCCGCCCGGGAGCCGCCCCGGCGCCTGAAGCCCGCCCTGCTGCTGGGCGCCCTGGGGGTCGTCTACGGCGACATCGGCACGAGCCCGCTCTACGCCTTCAAGGAGGCGGTGCGGGCGGCCGGCCACGGCCAGGCCGAGCCGGCCGCGGTGATCGGCGCGGTGTCGCTGATCCTGTGGGCGCTCCTCATCGTGGTCTCCCTCAAGTATGCGGTGCTGATCCTGCGGGCCGACAATCACGGCGAGGGCGGCATCGTGGCGATGCTGGCGCTGCTCGGCGCCCGCCATGCCGAGCCGCGCAGCTGGGCCGGCCTCCTCCTCGTCGTCGGCCTCGTCGGCGCCGCGCTCCTCTACGGCGACGGGGCGATCACGCCGGCGATCTCGGTGCTCAGCGCCGTCGAGGGCCTGAAGGTCGAGGCGCCGGGCCTCGCCCACGCGGTGGTGCCGATCACGCTCGTGATCCTGGTCGGGCTGTTCCTGATCCAGAGCAAGGGCGCAGCCTTCATCGGGCGGATCTTCGGGCCGGTGATGCTGCTGTGGTTCTGCGTGCTGGCGCTGCTGGGCTTAGGCGGCATCCTGCAATCGCCGCAGATCCTCGGCGCCCTCAACCCGCTCAAGGCGGTTGACTTCCTCACCCATGCGGGCTGGCGGATCAGCTTCGCGATGCTCGGCGCCGCCTTCCTGGCGGTGACCGGCGGCGAGGCGATGTATGCCGATCTCGGCCATTTCGGTGCCCGGCCGATCCGGCTCGCCTGGTTCGGTCTGGTGCTGCCGGCATTGGTCGTCAACTATTTCGGACAGGGCGCGGTGCTGCTCGCCGAGCCCGACGCGATCGAGAACCCGTTCTACCGTCTCAGCCCCGACTGGGCGCATTACCCGCTGATCGGGCTCGCGACGCTCGCCACCGTCATCGCCTCGCAGGCGATCATCTCGGGCGTGTTCTCCCTGACCCAGCAGGCGGTCCAGCTCGGCTTCCTGCCCTATATCCGCATCGTCCACACCGCACGCGACGAGCGCGGCCAGATCTACGTGCCGGTGGTGAACTGGCTGCTCGCCGCCGCGACCTTGAGTGCCGTCCTGATCTTCGAGACCTCGGACGCGCTCGCCGGCGCCTACGGCATCGCGGTCTCGCTCCTGATGGCGATCACGACGCTGCTCGCGGCCCTGATCGCCCGGCGCTGGGGCTACAACCTGCTCCTGATCCTCCTGGTCAACGGGCTGTTCCTGGTGATCGACCTCGTGTTCCTCGCGGCCAACAGCGTGAAGGTGTTCGAGGGCGGCTGGTATCCTCTGGTGCTCACCGCCATCGTCGCCGTGACGATGCTGACCTGGCTCCAGGGCACCCGGCTGATCGAGGCCTACCGGGTCGGCGCCCGCCAGGACGAGGCGGTGTTCCTGGCGCGCCTTCGCGACGACCCGCCGATCCGCCTGCCCGGCGCGGCGGCGTTCCTGTCGGCGGCCACCAAGGGCATCCCGCTCCACATGACCCGCTTCCTCGAGCGCAGCCGCGCCCTGCCGTCCTGCTGCACCATCGTCACCGCCCTCTACGAGGAACTGCCGGTGGTGCCGGAAGCCGAGCGCGCCGAGGTGACCCGGATCGCCCCCGATCTCTATCGCGTGACGCTGCGCTACGGCTTCATGGAGGATGCCTCGATCCCCGAGGGGCTCGCCTGCGCGGTGGCCCATCGGGGCCTGCCGGCCGAGTTCGTCGAGGACGTCACGGTCTTCGTCGGCCACGAGACCATCATCCCGAAGCGTGACCACCAGGGCATGGCGGCATGGCGCGAGGCCCTGTTCGCTTTCATGATGCGCAACGGCGAGCGCACCGGCGCCTTCTTCTGCGTGCCGACCCGGCAGGTGGTGGAGGTCGGGACGGAGATCGAGATCTGAGAGGTTCGCGGAGCGCCCGCTTCCTCCTCTCGATGGAACGGACACCCACGGGGTCATCCCGGGCTCCGCGGCGCGGCCCCGAAAGGACGCGGTGAGTCTGAGAACCGTCAGTCGAACTGTTCGACGCATACCCGGTACGTCTATCGCTCACCCACCGGCCGCCGCCCGAGGCTCGCTGCCGGGCGCAGCAGGTAGCCGTCCGGGTCCTGCACCAGGAACTGGCGCTGCCCGACCTCGATGGCGCCGGCCCGATACCACTTGTCCTCGACCGCCATGTACAGGGGCCAGCCGGCCTGCTCCAGCCGGGCCAGGATCGGCTCGACCGCCGGGACGCCGATCTCGAAGTTGATGCCCCGCCCGAGCGGCGCCTCCAGCGGGCCGGTCAGCCATTGCCGCGAGGCGGAGTCGCGCGTCTCCAGCATCACCTGCGCCCCGTCGAGGTCGAGATAGGCGAAGCCGTCCTCGGGCCGGTCATAGGCGATCCGGAAGCCGATCAGGTCGACCCAGAAATGCAGGCTCGGCGCGAGGTCGGTGATCAACAGCTCCGGAACCAGCTTCGAGAACCTCATCGTCATGCCCGTCTCCGATCCCCGGCCCGCGCCCAGCGCCGGTTGACCTGATGCTGCCGATCCCCGACGGTTCACGCAACGGCGCCCGCTGAGCGCCGACCGATCGGTCAGGCGGCCGCAAGGCCGCCCAAGGGAGGGGACATGAGCCTGTACCACAAGCTCGCCGCGCGGGCGGAAGCCGGCCATCCGGTGCGGATCGGGGTGATCGGGGCCGGCAAGTTCGGTTCGATGTTCCTGTCACAGGCGCCGCGCACGCCGGGGCTGCACGTCGTCGGCATCGCGGATCTCGATCCGCAGCGGGCGAAGGCGGCGCTCGCCCGGGTCGGCTGGCCGGCGGAGCGCTCGGACGCGAGAAGCGTCGCCGAGGCGATGCGGGAAGGCACCACCTTCCTCACCGACGATGCCGAGGGCCTGATCGCGTCTGAGGGCATCGAGGTGATCGTCGAGGCGACCGGCCATCCGGGCGCCGGTATCTGCCATGCGCTGGCGTGCTGCCGGCACAGGCGCCACATCGTGATGGTCAATGTCGAGGCCGACGCGCTGGCCGGTCCCCTCATCGCCCGCCGGGCGGCCGAGGCCGGCATCGTCTATTCCTTCGCCTATGGCGACCAGCCGGCGCTCATCGCCGAGATCGTCGACTGGGCCCGCACGGCGGGCTTCCGGGTGGTCTGCGCCGGCAAGGGCACGAAGTACCTGCCGGTCTACCACGCCTCGACCCCCGACACGGTCTGGGGCCATTACGGCTTCACCGAGGAGCAGGTCGCCGGCGGCGACTTCAACCCGCAGATGTTCAATTCCTTCCTCGACGGCACCAAGTCGGCGCTGGAGATGGCGGCGGTGGCCAATGCCTGCGATCTGACGCCGCCGCCCGCCGGCCTCGCCTTCCCGGCTTGCGGCGTCGACGACCTGCCGACCCTGCTGCGGCCGGAAGCCGCCGGCGGCATCCTGCCGGTGGACGGCACGGTCGAGGTGGTGTCGTCGCTCGAGCGCGACGGCCGCCCGGTCTTCCGCGATCTGCGCTGGGGCGTCTACGCCACCTTCGAGGCGCCCTCGGACTACGTCCGCAAGTGCTTCTCGGAATACGGCCTGAAGACCGACCCGAGCGGACGCTACAGCGCGATGTACAAGCCCTACCACCTGATCGGGCTCGAACTCGGGCTCTCGGTCGCCAGCATCGCGGTCCGCGGTGAGGCGACCGGCACGACCCGGGGCTTCTCCGGCGACGTGGTGGCGACGGCCAAGCGCGACCTCAGGGCCGGCGAGCGCCTGGACGGGGAGGGGGGCTACACCGTCTATGGAAGGCTGATGCCGGCGGCGGATTCGCTCGAGGCCGGCGCCCTGCCGATCGGGCTCGCCCACGGCCTCACCCTCACCCGCCCGGTCGCTGCGGGCCGGCCGGTTTCCTGGGCCGACGTCTCGTTCTCGGCCGACGACCCGGCGATCCGCTTCCGGCGCGAGATGGAGGAGATTTTTCGGGGCGAGGCCGGGTGAGAGGCGGCCCCTTCCGACCCCTCCCCCCTCTGCGGGGGAGGGTTCAATCGCGGGCGGCGATCCATCGTCGACACTGATCCTTGAGACAGATCACCCCCCGGCCCGCATCTCATCCTCATACCCCTCGCCCAGCGGCACCGGCCGGCCGAACAGGTAGCCTTGCGCCTCCGTGCACCCCGCCTGCTGCACCGCCGCGAACTGCGCCTCGGTCTCGACGCCCTCGGCGGTCACCGTCGCGCCGAGCTGGGCCGCGATGCCGACCACCGCGCGCACGATCGCGGCGGTGTCGGGGTCGGCGATGTCGGCGATGAAGGAGCGGTCGATCTTGATCTTGTCGAATGGGAAGCGGCGCAGGTAGCTCAGGGACGAGTAGCCGGTGCCGAAATTGTCGAGCGCGCTGCGCACCCCGAGGCGGCGCAGGGCGAGCAGCAGGTCGGCGGCCTCGCCGCCGTCGATCAGCAGGCTCTCGGTGATCTCGATCTCGAGCCGGTCCGCGCTCAAGCCCGATTCGCGCAACGAGGACTGGATTGCGGCGATCAGGGGTCCGTGCCGCACCTGCGCGACCGAGACGTTGACGGCAACCCGGGCGCCGTCGGTCCAGGTGGCCGCGTCGCGGCAGGCCCGGCGCAGAATCCAGGTCCCGAGGCGGCCGATCAGGCCGGTCGCCTCGGCGAGCGGGATGAAGGAGGCCGGCGGCACCAGGCCGCGGGTCGGGTGGCGCCAGCGCACCAGCGCCTCGCGGCAGACGACCCGGCGCTCGGCTGCGGTGACGATCGGCTGATAGTGCAGCTCGAACTCGCCGCGCTCCAGGCCGAGGCGCAGGTCGAGTTCGAGGCCGTGCTGCTCGGCGAGCGCGGCGTCCATGCCGGGGTCGTAGAGCCGGAAGGTGCTGCGGCCGGCGGCCTTGGCGCTGTAGAGCGCCCGGTCGGCCCGGGCCATCAGGGTGTCGGCGTCGCCGCCGTGGCAAGGGGCGAGCACGACCCCGATGCTGACGCCGACATGCATCGACCGGCCGGCGACGGTGACGGGCTCCTGCATCGTCTCGATCAGGCGGGCAGCCGCCCGCGACGCCGCCAGCGGGTCCCCGTCCTCGAGGAGCACCGCGAACTCGTCGCCGCCGAGCCGCGCGATGGTGTCGCGGGGGCCGAGGGCGGCCCGCATGCGCCGGGCGACCTCGCACAGGAGCGTGTCGCCCGCGGCATGCCCGAGCGTGTCGTTGACCACCTTGAACCGGTCGAGATCGAGCCACAGGACCGCGCCGGCCCCTTGCCCGAGCAGGGCGTCGAGGCGCTCGCGAAAGAGGGTGCGGTTCGGCAGGTCGGTGAGCGCGTCGTGGCGCGCCATGTGGGCGATCTGCCGCTCGGCCTCGCGCCGGGCGGTGATGTCCTCGACCTGGAGCAGGATCGAGACCGCGTCCGGCGGCAGGTGCAGGCGCACCGCCGAGACCCGGGCCCATATCGGGCTTCCGTCCTCGCGGGGAAAGCGCATCTCGCGCACCGCCGGCCCGCGATCCTCGGCCGCCAGGGCCCTCACCTCGGCCAGCATCTCCGCCAGCACGCCGGCATCCTCGGGCAGGACGAGGGCGGCGAGTGGTCGGCCGACGGGATCCGCCCCGTCCCCGAGGGCGGACCGGAAGGCGCGGTTCGCCTCGACCAGCCGGCCCTCGGCATCGACCACCAGCATCCCGGAAGGCGCGTGCTCGATGATGCCGCGGAAATGGCTCGCGCTGCGGCGGGCCTCGGCCCCTTCGGCTCTCAGCGCCGCCTGCTCGCGCTTGAGCGCGCTGATGTCGAAGTGGAAGCCGGTGCGCGCCCCGCCCTCGCGCACCCGCTCGATCACCCGGATCCAGCGCTCGCCCGGCAGCGGCACCTCGAACGGCGCCCCCGCGAATCGCTGGGCTTCGCGCAAGCGCGCCAGGAGCTGGGCCGGTGCGGCAGCGTCGGCATCCTGCCAGGCCCGGGCCACCACGGCCTCGAGGGTCAGGCCCACGGCCTCGGCCGGGGGCAGGCCGTAGAGCTGGCCGAACTGCCAGTTGGCCGAGACGATGCGCCCGTCGGCATTCGCCGCCGCGATGCCGTCCGGCGCCCCGATGCGGGTGTCCGCGACGCTGGAGCCGGGGGAGGATCCAGCCTCCCGGGTGATCTGGCGCCACAGCCGCACCCGGCCGAGGCCCGGGATGGTCTGGGCCGAGACCTGCAGCCAGGTGCCGCGATGCTCGAACTCGAACGGCCGGGTCTGGGCCTGGTGGCGGGCGATCCCGCTCGCGACGTATTCCTCGATGTAGCGCAGCTCGTCGGAGTTCAGGCGGGTGCGATAGAACCGGAGCAGGTTCTCGCGGTAATGCTCGCCGACATGGACGAACCCGTCATGCTCGGGGAAGAGGTACAGGAAGGTCTGGTTCCAGGCGAGCGTCCGGTCGTCGCCGTCGAACACGCACAGTCCGATGTCGAGGCCGTCGAGCAGGTCGGCGAGGAGGCCGAGGCTCGGCTTGGGCTTCAGCATACGGGCGACCTCGATGGTGTCCTGCGTCGATGCCGGCCGTCACGACCGGCTGCGTGGGATGTCGCCGCAGCAACGGAGAGTACCGTGCTTCCCGTCCCCGCCCAAGATCCCGGGCCCCGGGATCGCACGGACAGATTGACATCGTCCTTAACCCGCGCGCCGGCGGATGCGCGGGGCGTCCGACGCCGGAGGCCCTTGCCGCCGGAGGCCCTTGCCGCCGAAATCCTTGCCGCCGAAATCCTTGCCGACGGAACCCTCGCCGGAAAATCGTTGCCGGAAAATCGTTGCCGGAAAATCGTTGCCTTGCCGGCGCGGATCGGCTGTGAAGGCAGGCGTGACGACTGGGCGACCACGCGCGGATGACGCGGGCGCCGGGAGGAGCCGACCGATGAACCGTTTCGCCACCCGCCTGTGCGGGGCCGTCCTGACGCTCGCGGCGTTCGCCGGCCCAGCCGCGGCGCAGATCTCCGACGACGTGGTGCGGATCGGCGTGCTCACCGACCTCTCGGGGCCCTACGCCGATAGCGGCGGGCGCGGCTCGGTGGCGGCGGCCGAGATGGCGGCGAAGGATTTCGGCGGCACGGTGCGCGCTAAGCCGATCGAGATCGTCTCGGCCGACCACCAGAACAAGCCGGACGTGGCCTCCAGCATCGCCCGGCGCTGGTACGACGTCGACAAGGTCGACGCCGTCGTCGACCTGCCGGTGACGGCGATCGCGCTCGCCGTGCAGGCGGTCGCCAAGGAGAAGAACCGCACGGTGATGATCACCGCGGCGGCGACCTCCGACCTCACCGCCAAGACCTGTTCCCCGGTCAGCTCGCACTGGACCGACGACACCCACGCGCTCACCGCCGGCACGGCGCGAGCGGTGTTCGAGCGCGGCGGCAAGTCCTGGTACTTCATCACCGTCGACCATGCCTTCGGCCACGCCCTGCAGAAGGAGGCGACCACGGTCGTCGAGTCGCTCGGCGGCAAGGTGGTGGGCACCTCGCGCCACCCGATCAACACCGCCGACTACTCGTCCTTCCTGCTCCAGGCCCAGAGCTCGGGCGCGGATGTGGTCGCCTTCGCCAGCGTCGGCGACGACTTCACCAAGGCGGTCAAGCAGGCCGACGAGTTCGGCCTGACGAGCGGGCGCCAGACGCTGACGGGCTTCCTCGTCTACGTCACCGACATCAAGGGCCTCGGCCTGCCGGTGGCGCATGGCCTGACCTTCTCGGAAGCCTTCTACTGGGACCAGAACGACGCCGCCCGCACCTTCGCCAAGCGCTTCTTCGAGCGCACCGGCGCGATGCCGACGAAGAACCAGGCGCTGATCTACACCGCCGTCACCCACTACCTGAAGGGGATCGACAAGGCCGGCACCGACGAGGCGGTGGCGGCGAACGCGGCCATGCGCAGCCTGCCGGTGGCGTTCTTCGACCATCCCGCCACCCTCCGGGCCGACGGGCGGCTCCTCTACGACCCCGTGCTCTACCGGGCGAAGGAGCCGGCGGCCTCCAAGGGCCCGTGGGACCTCTACGAGGTTTTGCGCACCATCCCGCAGGGCGAGGCGTTCCAGCCGATGAACCCGGCCTGCGCCGGGAACGGGCGCGGATGAGCCCGGTGAGCGATCCCGCCCTCGCCGAAGGGTTCGACCTCCGGCACCTGCCGGAGGGCTTCATCGAGAATCCCTATCCGGTCTACGCGGCCTTGCGCGAGCACGCCCCGGTTCACGTGATGGGACGGGGGCCATCGGGCGAGAGACAGATCCTGCTGTCGCGCTATGCCGATCTGGAGCGGGTCTACAAGGACGCCGCGACCTTCAGCTCGGACAAGACCGTCGAGTTCGGAGCCAAGTTCAACGGAATCAAGTTCAACGGCACCAAGTTCAACAGCACAGGATCCCGGGTGGCGGAGGAGGGGACCTCCCCGCTCTACCGCCACCACACCACGAGCCTGGTCTTCAACGACCCGCCGCGCCACACCCGCGTCCGGCGGATCATCGCCGGCGCGCTCACCCCCCGGGCGGTCGCCGCGATGGAGGCCGGCATCGTCGCGCTGGTGGACGGCCTCCTCGCGGCGGCCGAGGCGCGAGGGACCATCGACCTGATCGAGGATTTCGCCGCCGCGATCCCCGTCGAGGTGATCGGCAACCTGCTGGGCGTTCCGAAACCTGAGCGCGGGCCGCTGCGGGACTGGTCGCTGGCGATCCTCGGCGCCCTCGAACCCGTCCTGGCGCCCGAGGTCGAGGCCGCCGGCAACCGGGCGGTGACCGAGTTCCTGGCCTATCTCGACCGTCTCGTCGCGGATCGCCGCCGGCATCCGGGCGACCCGGACAAGGACATCCTCACCCGCCTGATCCAGGGCGAGGTCGGGGGCGAGCGGCTCTCGCCGGAGGAGCTGCTCCAGAACTGCATCTTCATCCTGAATGCCGGGCACGAGACGACCACCAACCTGATCGGCAACGGGCTCCACCTCCTCGACGACCATCCCGACGCACGGGCTCGGCTGCTGGCCGAGCCGGACCTGATGCGCAAGGGCGTGGAGGAGATCCTGCGCGTCGAGAGCTCGAACCAGCTCGGCAATCGGGTCGCGACGACCGCCTTCTCGATCGACGGGCGTGATTTCCCGGCCGGCACCCAGATCACGCTCTGCATCGGTGCCGCCAACCGCGATTCCTCGCAGTTCGTCGATCCCGACACGTTCGACGTCGCCCGCGACCCCAACCGCCACCTCGCCTTCGCGAGTGGGATCCATCAGTGCGTCGGCATGGCGGTGGCCCGGCTCGAAGGGCGGATCGCCCTCGGGCGCTTCCTCGCCCGCTTCCCGGATTACCGCCTCGACGGCGCGCCCGTCCGCTCGCAGCGGGTGCGCTTCCGCGGCTTCCTGCGCCTGCCGGCCCGGCTCGGCTGAGGTTTCCCCGACCGCCTTCCCTCAATCGTTTGTGTGCGGGCGCGGCGTGGGCAGGCACCCCGCCGCGCCTTAAGTCTTGCGCCGGCGATCGACGAGCCGAAGGGATCTTTGCATGATGCTCCACCGCCGCGCCGTGCTGGCCGGTACCCTGGCCACGGGTCTGCTCCCGGGCCGCTCCTTTGCGCAGGGGAGCACCCCGGTGGAGCAGCAGGGGCTGCTTCGCCGTCCGATCCCGTCCACGGGCGAGACCGTACCGGCGATCGGCATCGGCACCTCGCGGCGCTACGACGTGGCCCCGGATTCGGAGGCCATGGCGCCGCTGCGCGAGACGGTGGCCAAGTTCGTGTCCTCAGGCGGCACGGTGATCGACACCGCGCCGGATTACGGCCGGGCCGAGGAGGTGCTGGGCCGCATCCTCAAGGAGACGGGACTTCGCGAAACGATCTTCCTGTGCAGCAAGGTGGCGGCCAAGGGCCGCGAGGCGGGCCAGGCGCAGATCGAGCAATCGTTCCGCCGCCTCGGCACCGACCGGATCGACCTGATCGCGGTCCACAACCTGATCGACCCGCAGGCGCAGCTGCCGCTCCTGCGCGATCTCAAGGAGCGGAAGCGCATCCGCTATCTCGGCGCCACCACCTGGGCCGAGACGCAGTACGGCGACCTCGAAGCCCTGATGAAGGCGGAAAAGCTCGACGTCATCCAGGTCAATTACGCGGTCGATGCCCGCAAGGCCGCCGAGCGCATCCTGCCTCTCGCGCGTGATCGCGGCATCGGCGTGATGGTCAACGTGCCGTTCGGCCGCGAGCGGTTGTTCAACCTGGTGCGCGGCCGCGAGCTGCCGCCCTGGGCGGCGGAGTTCGACTGCCGGAGCTGGCCGCAATTCTTCCTCAAATACGTCCTGTCGCATGAGGCGGTGACCTGCCCGGTGCCCGGCACCGCGCAGGTCCGCTACGTCGAGGACAATCTCGGTGCCGCTCGCGGCCGCCTGCCCGACGCCGCCACCCGCCGCAAGATGGAGGAGTTCATCGATGGCCTGTGATCGCCGCACGCTGCTGCGCGCCGGGGCGTTCGCCCTGGCGCTCGCCGCCGCCCCCGCCTCCGCGCAGGACGCCGGGACGGCGGGCACCAAGACGGAAGGGACCAAGATCCCGATCGCGGTCATCGGCGGCGGCAATATCGGCGGCACCATCGGGGGGTTGTGGATCAGGGCCGGCCACCCGGTGATGTTCGCCTCGCGCCATCCGGACGACCTGAAGCCGCTGGTCGAGAAACTGGGACCGCTCGCCAAGGCCGGCACCGTCGAGCAGGCGCTCGCCTTCGGCGACGCGGTGCTGATCGCGGTGCCGTACAAGGCCTATCCGGAGTTCGGCCGTTCCTTTGCCGGCCTCCTGAAGGGCAAGGTCGTTCTCGACGCCGGCAACGCCACCAAGGCGCGGGACGGGGATCTCGCGGCCGAAGCCGAGAGCGCCGGCATCGGCGCCACCTCGGCCAAGTACTTGGCCGGCGCCCGGCTGGTGCGGGCCTTCAACGCCGCGAATTACCGGCTGTTCGCCCAGAACGCCCATCGCAGCGGCGCCCCGATGGCGGTGCCGATCGCCGGCGACGACAAGCAGGCCGTCGGGATCGCGGCGGCCCTGGTGCGCGATGCCGGCTTCGAGCCGGTGGTGGTCGGCGGCCTCGACGCGGCGAGGCAATTCCAGATGGGCGCCCCGAATTACGGCCGCGACGTCACGGCGCCTGAGGCCCGCAAGGCCTTCGGGGTCGCCGAATGAGCGCATCCCCCGATGCCGCCCCGGCCGCGGAGGCGGCGCGCGCCGGCCTCAAGGTGCCGGCCTGGCTCCGGCGCCTCACCGACGTGCGGCCGGAGGAGGTGCCGGCGCTGGGCTGGGCCTGGCTCTACATCTTCGCGCTGCTCTCGTCCTACTACGTGATGCGGCCGATCCGCGACCAGATGGGGCTGGCCGGCGGGCTCGAGAACCTGCCCTGGCTGTTCACCGCCACGCTCGTCGGCATGCTGGTGCTCAACGTGCCGTTCGGCTGGCTGGTCCGCAAGCTGCCGCGCGCCCGCTTCATCCCGATCACCTACCGCTTCTTCGCCGCCAACATCCTGGTCTTCGCCGTCGTCCTGTTCCGCAGCGGGCCCGAGGAGGCGGTGTGGATCGGCCGGGTGTTCTTCGTCTGGCTGTCGATCTTCAACCTGTTCGTGGTCTCGATCTTCTGGGCCACCATCGTCGACGTGTTCGACACCGAGCAGGGCAAGCGGCTCTTCGGCTTCATCGCGGCGGGGGCGACGCTCGGCGCCATCACCGGCTCGGCCGTCACGGCAGTGCTGGCCCGCGACGTGCCCACCCCGTTCCTGCTCCTCGCCGCCGCGGCCTTGCTCGAAGTCGCCGTCATCAGCATGCGGGGCCTTTCCCGGATCTCCGATGCCCTGTCGCGCGAGTCGGGGGCGGCCGCGCAGGCGATCGGCGGCAGCCCGTTCGCCGGCATCAGCCGGGTCCTCGCCTCGCCCTACCTGCTCGGCATCTGCCTGTTCCTGCTCCTGTTCTCGATCACCTCGACCTTCCTGTATTTCGAGCAGGCGGGCATCGCGAAGCGCAGCTTCCCCGACCGCGGTTCGCAGACGGCGTTCTTCGCCAGCGTCGACCTCGCGGTGAACGTGCTGACGCTGGGCATCCAGCTCTTCCTCACCGGGCGGATCGTGCGCCGGCTCGGCGTCGGGCTCACCCTGGCGATCCTGCCGCTCGTCAGCGCGCTCGGCTTCGGGCTCCTCGCGGTGGCGCCCACCATCGCCAGCGTGGTGGTGTTCGGCGTGCTGCGCCGGGCCGGCAACTTCGCCATCGCCAGGCCGGTGCGCGAGGTGCTGTTCACCGTGCTGCCGCGGGAGGACCGCTACAAGGCCAAGGCCTTCATCGATACGGTGGTGTACCGCCTCGGCGACCAGGTTGGCGCCTGGTCCTACGGCCTCGTGGGGTGGCTGGGGATGAGCGCCACCGCCCTGTCGGTCCTGGCGGTGCCGCTGTCCCTCGCCTGGCTCGTCAACGGCCTCTGGCTCGGGCGCCGGCAGGAGGCTATGGCGAAGGAACGGGTGGAGACACCGGCGGAGGCGGGGCATGGCTGAGACCGAGGCGAGCTTGCGTGCGGCGATCGTCGCGACCTGCCGCAGCATGGCCGAGCAGGGCCTGAACCAGGGCACTGCCGGCAACGTCTCGGCGCGGTTCGGCGACGGGCTGCTCATCACCCCCTCGGGGCTCCCCTACGAGGAGATGACCCCGGCCGACATCGTCCCGATGACGATGGACGGCCGGACCGACCACCCCCTGTCGCCCTCCTCCGAGTGGCGCTTCCACCGCGACATCCTGCGGGCTCGCCCCGACGTCTCGGCGATCGTCCACGCCCATCCGACCTACTGCACCGCCTTCGCGATGTGCCGCAAGGACATCCCGGCGGCGCATTACATGATCGCGGCGGCCGGCGGGCCGACCGTGCGCTGCGGCGGCTATGCGCTGTTCGGCACCGAGGAGCTGTCGCAGCGGGCGCTCGAGGCGCTCCAGGACCGCACCTGCTGCCTGCTCGCCAACCACGGCATGATCGCCACCGGGCCGAATCTGGCGAAGGCCCTGCGGCTGGCGGTCGAGCTCGAGACCCTGTGCCGGCAATACGCCGTGGCGCTCCAGGTCGGCCGGCCGCACATCTTGAGCGAGGCCGAGGTGGCGGAGGCGATGGAGCGGTTCAAGTCCTACGGGCCGCGGCCGAAAGCGGGGTGAGTTACCCTTTCCTCTGAAAGGTTCATGTCTTATAATTTCTTAGGAAAGAAGACATGACGGTGCTCAAGTCCGTCACCCAGCCTGACCGGGCGCAGCGCGAGGCGCAGACTGTCGGCAAGGCGGTCGTGCGGGCCGCTGCCGCTCTCGGCTTCGGCAACCGGCGCACGCCGGCATCCTCGGGCTGTCCGAGGCCTCGGTCTCGCGCCTGACGCGGGGCGTGTTCGTGTTGGATCGGCAGGCCAAGTCGTTCGAGCTTGCCGTGATGCTGATCCGCCTCTACCGCTCGCTCGACGCGGTCACCGGCGGCGATCCGGCCGTGGCGGCGGCGTGGCTCAGGGGCGAGAACATGGCCCTCCATGCCGTTCCCCTGGACCTGATCCAGACCGTCGAGGGTCTGGTCAGCACCGTCCTCGACCTGGACGCCCGGCATGCCGTCATGCGGGATACGGGCGCTGGCGGGCACCTGCTGGCGCCTCGTCGAGGCGCAGCCCCTCGTCGCGACGATGACGCTGACGGGCACGCTCGACGAGCCGCAGATCCTCGAAGATCTGATCGAGGCGTCGATGCCGCCGATGCCGGCGGAATGCCGATCGCTCGACTATCTCCTGTCGGCGCCGTTCCGCTACCGGCCCTACCCGCACGGCTCGCGCTTCCGGAGCGCCAACCAGGCGGAGGCCGTCGAGACCGCCGTCGCCGAGGCGGCGTTCCATCGCCTGCTGTTCATCGCCGAATCACCCGGGACGCCCTGGCCCGAGAACCCGGCCGAGTACAGCGCCTTCTCGGCCCGGTTCGCGACCGACCGGGGTATCGACCTCACCACCTCGCGATATCTGGAACAGGCGGAGACGTGGCGCCACCCGACCAATGATGGCCTGTGTCAGGCGCTCGCGGATGCCGCGCGGGCCGACGGCGTGATGGTGATCCGCTACGCCTCGGTGTGCGATCCCAGCCAGGGTGCCAACCTCGCGCTCCTGAGCTGCCGAGCTTTCGCGAGGAACCGCATCGTCGACCGGCAGACCTGGCGCATCCATCCCGGACCGGCGGCCTCCGCGCGATCCGGCAGTTCCCGCTTCTGAGGCTCGGCTTCGCGTGCGAGGTCTTCGACGACCCGCGCCGTGCCGGGATGGTCTGGGCGCGCTGACGGGATCGATCGGACTGAGGGGCGTCCGAGGCCAGCTTCTTCCTGCGCTTCGGCTTCTCGCCTGCAGCCCCGGAGGTGCTGGCCGAGGCGCCGCCATTCCGCCAGCGCCGGTCTGCGCCCTCCGTCCATGGCATGACGCACATCGACGAGGGGCCGAGCCGGACGCCGGACAGGCGCGCTCCCTCCATCCGCGCGGTCTGGATCGCCGACCGAACCGGAAGCGCGGGCTTCGTCACGGCTTCCCTGTCGCAGGGATGGGCCGGCGCACTCCACCGCGCCGGCCCCGACTCCTACAGCTCCATCTTCATGGCCTGCGGATAGTACCGGAACCCACCCTGCCCGTTCTCCGCGACGTGGCCGATGCCCGGCCAGGCGAAGTGGTAGGCGAGCACCGGGATCCGGTTCTTCGCCAGCATCGTCAGCATCCGGAGCCGGGTCTGGGCCGATTGCTTCGGATCGGTGTCATAGGCGAACTCGGTCAGCGGCTTCTCCATCAGCAGCACCGGGTGGTGCGTCAGGTCGCCGAGGTAGCAGAGGCTGTCCTTGCCCGAGGTGATCATGAACATCGTATGGCCGATGCTGTGGCCCGGCGCCGCCAGGGCCTGGATGCCGGGCAGGAATTCCTGGCCGTCCTTGACGAAGACCAGCCGGTCGCGGATCGGCAGCAGGTTCTTGCGCGCCGTATCGAGGAAGGCGCTGAACTGGGCCGGCACCTTGGCCGGATCGGTCCAGTAATCGAAATCGGCCTGGGAGATGTAGAACTGGGCGTTGGGGAAGTGCGGCGTGCCGTCGTCGCCGACGCAGCCGCCGCAATGGTCGACATGGGCGTGGCTCATCACCACGGCGTCGATGTCCTTCGGGTCGATGCCGGCCTGGCGCATCGTGGTCAGGAGCTTGCCGGTGGTCGGCCCGAACAGCTTGAGCGAGCCCATGCCGGTATCGAACAGAACCAGCTTGCTGCCGGTGTTGAGGATCAGGATGTTCTGCTCCAGCACCGCGTTCGAGAGCGGCAGGAAGTTGCTGTTGAGCTGCGCATCCATCTCGGCCGGGCTGAGGCCGAGGAAGTTGGTATGGGGGTCGCCGAGCGGCAGCGTGCCGTCGGAGACCATCGTCGCCTCGGCGTCACCGAGGGTGAAGCGGTAGAAATAGGGGCTCTGGCTGCGCAGCATCGGCGCCTTGGCGCCCGCTGCTCCCGGCAGCCCGGCCGTCGCCGCGGCGGCCGCCGCGCCGAGCATCAGGCCGCGCCGGCTCAGGCCATCCAACCGAATCGTCATCTGGGGTTCCTCCACGCTGGACCACGGGCGACCTTGTGCACGCGCTCGATCGCGGGACGTCCCCCGGCACGAGCGCGGCCGGAAACCTCTGCGGTGCCGTCTTTGTCCGCCGGCCCGGAAATCTTGTCAAACCGGTCGTTAGGTCATGTGCCGCCGACGCGGGCACGAGGCCGGGGCCGGCGCCCGAATTGCGGGCCGCCTGCCCAACCTCCCGGCACCCGGGCCGATCGCCCCTGGTGCCGGAATTGACACCGTTCCCGGGCGGTTCCTACACCCCTCGCAACGAGGGAGGAGCCGCGATGCCGAGCCACGATTTCGACTACGACCTGGTGGTGCGCGGAGCCACGCTCGCCGGCCCGGCCGAGGTCTTCGAGGGCGATCTCGGCGTGCGCGACGGGGTGATCGCGGCCATCGGCCGGGACCTGCGGCGCGGCCGCGAGGAGATCGACGCCAAGGGCCTCGTCGTCACGCCCGGCGGCCTCGACCCGCATTGCCACATCGAGGAGCCCTCCGAGGGCGGCGGCGTGCAGGAGGAGAGCTTTGCCAGCGGCTCGGCCGCGGCGCTCGCCGGCGGCACCACCTCGTTCATCTGCTTCGTGCCGCAATGGAAGGGGCACCCGATCGCCGCGACGGCGACCGGTTACGAGGCTCGCGCCCGGGCCTCGCGCGCCGATTACAGCTTCCACCAGATCATCACCGACCCGACGCCCGACGTGCTGGAGCGGGAGGTGCCGGCCCTCGTCGCCCGCGGCATCCGCAGCCTCAAGGTCTTCCTCACCTACGATCCCTTGCGCCTCACCGACGGGCAGTTCCTGGAGGTGCTGGCGACCGCGCGGCGCCTCGGCGCCTTCGTGACGGTGCATTGCGAGAATTACGACGCCATCGGCTGGCGCATCCGCGCCCTCCTGGAGGCTGGCCTCACCGGCCCGCTCCAGCACGCCTGGGCCCGCCCGCCGGTGGTCGAGCGCGAGGCGACGCACCGGGCCATCGCGCTCGCCGAGCTCGTCGACCAGCCGATCCAGGTCTTCCACGTCTCCTGCGACGAGGCGGCGGAAGAGATCGCCCGGGCTCGTGCCCGGGGCGTGAAGGTCTGGGGCGAGACCTGCCCGCAATACCTGACCCTCTCGACCGACGACCTCGCCAAGCCGGATTTCGAGGGCGCCAAGGTGGTGTGCTCGCCCGCCCTGCGGGCACCCGGCGAATCGGAGCGGATCTGGGCCCGTATCCGCGAGGGCACGCTCGACGTCGTCTCCTCCGACCATTGCGGCTTCTCCTTCGCGACCGCCAAGCGCGATCCCGGCAGCAGCGGCTACGGCCAGGGCGGGGCAGGGGCCCGACCCGACGGGATGCCCGCCTTCAACGCGATCCCGAACGGCGTGCCGGGCATCGAGACCCGGCTGCCGGTGCTGTTCTCCGAGGGCGTCTCGGCCGGCCGCATCGACCTGCCGACCTTCGTGCGCCTGACCTCGACCAACGCCGCTCGCCTGTTCGGTCTTGCCGGCCGCAAGGGCACCCTGGCGCCCGGCGCCGATGCCGACCTGGTGCTGTGGAACCCCGACGCCGAGCGGGTCCTCGCCAATGCCGACCTCCACCACGCCATCGACTACACGCCCTGGGAGGGGAGGCGCCTCAAGGGCCTGCCGACCATGACGATCCGGCGCGGCGAGATCGCGGTGCGCGACGGCCAGGTCTTGGCCGAGCCCGGATCCGGCCGGTTCCTGCCCCGCGGGCCCTACGCGCTTGCCACGCCCTCGGGCCGGGTGCCGGACGGCTTCGATGCCGCGGCGGTGAGGCGCTGATCCGTCGTCCGGAAGCTGCCTTCCGGACAACGGATCAGGAGCCCGCGCGGCGCGTGAGCGAAGCCGGCTTCCGCCTTGCGAAGCGATCGATCGGAAACCGGATGACGCCCTCGACGCCGGGCACCGTCTGACGGACCCTGCGCTCCATCAGGAGGACGGGCATGGCCACTGTGAGACTCTGGAGCGACGCGGAGGCGGATGCCGATCCCCGCGTCAAGGCGGTGTTCGACGACATCCGGGCGGTGCGCCGCTCGGACTTCATCAACAACTTCTGGCGGGCGCTGGCCGGCCAGCCGGCGGTGCTGGAGCGGACCTGGGCCGACCTCAAGCAGGTGATGGCCGCCGACGGCGCCCTCGACCCGCTGACCAAGGAGCTGATCTACATCGCGGTCTCGACCGCCAACGGCTGCAGCTACTGCATCCACTCCCACACCGCCGCGGCGCGGGCCAAGGGCATGACCGAGGCGCAGTACGGCGAGCTCCTGGCGGTGATCGGCATGGCGAACCACACCAACGCGCTCGTCACCGGCATGCAGGTGCCGGTGGACCGGGAGTTTATGGTGTAGGGAACGCGACGCCCGCGGGCCGGTGCCTGCC
>JAEWKL010000309.1 GCA_023386115.1 Pseudomonadota bacterium | reverse complement strand
CGCTCGGCCCGCGTCGCCGCCTCGTCGAGTCCCGCCGGCGTCGCGGCGACCCCGTAACCGGCGAAGGCCGCCTCCGGTCCGAGAAAGCCCTCGCGCAGGTCGTGCAGCACCGTCTCGGGGTCGCGCGCCAGGGGGTCGCCGTAGCCGCCGCCGCAGGGACCGAGGCAGACCAGCCGGTCGCCGGCCTTCGCCTTCAGGTAGGGGATCTTGGAGACGAGGGCGCGCGGCTCGCCGCCCGCCGGCACCAGCGTGACCGAGGCGGTGAGCCCGTCCGCGCCACCGTCATGACCCCAGGGCCGATGGCTGTGGCCGTCGCCCTCCATCGAGAAGCCGCCATCGGACAGGAAGGTGAATTCCCGCACCGTGCCGATGCCGCCGCGCCAGCGCCCGGGCGCCACCGCGTCCTCGCGCAGCTCGTAGCGCGTGACCCGCAGCGGCAGGTGCATCTCGATGTCCTCGATCGGGTTGTTGCGGGTGTTGGCGTAGAGCGTGTCGACCGCATCCATGCCGTCGAGGCCCAGGCGCCCGCCATAGCTGCCCTCCAGGATCTCCATGTGGACCCAGTGCCGGCCGTCCTTGAGGCCGGAGAAGGAGGCGACGCGCAGGTTGCCGATGCCCGCCGAGACCCGGTCCGGCGCGACCTGGGCCAGGGCCTTCATCACCGTGTCGGCGAGCTGGTTGCCGGGGCAGAACCGGGCGATCACCGGGGCCGGGAAGTCGGGGTTGGCGAGGCAGCCCTTCGGCGCCACGATGCGGATCGGCCGTGTGAGCCCGGCATTCTGCGGGATGTGCCCGAAGGTGACGCTGTCGAGCAGGATCGAGCGGATGGTCAGCCAGATCGCGCAATCCACCGTGCCCTCGAAGGGCATGTTGATCGGCTTGTCGGGAAGCTGCGGCGCGGTGCCGGTGAGATCCACGTCGAGGGCGTCGCCGGCGATCCGAAGGGTCACGGCGAGCGGCAGGTCCCGGCGGCCCGGGTCGGGATCGTCGAGGTAGCCGTCGAGGTGAGTGACCGCGCGGTACTCGCCGTCGGGGAGCGTGCGGATCGCCTCGCGCATCAGCCGCTCGGAATAGGCGATGAGGTCGTCGTGGGCGGCCGTGATCGCGGCGAGACCCCAGGTCTCGATCAGGTCGGTGAAGCGCGCGGCGCCGATCCGCGCCGCCATGATCTGGGCCTCCATGTCGCCGACGACGAGGTGCGGCGCACGGAGATTGGCCTCCAGGATCTGCCAGACCGGATCGACCCGGCGCCCGGCCTCGTAGACCTTGATCGCCTTGAATTGCAGGCCCTCGGCGTAGGTGTCGACGGCATCGACGATGCCGCAGCTTCCCGGCGTCAGCGCGCCGATGTCGAGGTGGTGCGCCGTGGTGACCGAGAAGCCGACGAGCGCGTCTCCGTGGAAGACCGGCACGCAGAAGGCGACGTCCGGGCCGTGGCTCGCCCCGCCATAGGGGTCGTTGTGCATGATCACGTCGCCGGGCCGGATGGCGTCGCCCCGCGCCGCCACGACCTTGAGGATGTGGCGGACGTAGCCTGGGATCGGCCCCGATTGCAGCGGCGTCGACATCCGGCACTCGCAGAGCTGGCTGCCGGCCGGATCGGTCAGGGCGGCGCCGAAATCCTCCGATTCGCGGATGATCGACGAGTGGCTCATCCGCATGAGCTTGTGGCCCATCTCGACCGCGATGGTCTCGAGCGCCCCCTGGATCACCGCGGCGGTCACGGGGTCGATGGCGGTCGTCGGGTCGGGCGCGGTCATGCGGCGTCTCCCAGGGTGATGACGAGGCTGCCGGAGGGATGCACGCCGGCGCGGGCCCCGGGCGGCACCAGGGTGGTGCTGTCCTGCTGGACGATGATGGCGGGTCCCGCGACGGCCTCGCCGACCGGCAGAGCCTCCCGCCGGTAGAACGGCGTGTCGCAGGGCGTGAGCCGGCCTCCGATCCGGAACAGGCAGCGGCTCCGGCGCAACTCCGCTGCGGCGAGCGGCCCGCCCGCCGGCGCGGCGAGGCCGGGCAGCTTCGGCAGGAGGCCGGTGCCGGCGACCCGGATGTTGACGATCTCGACCGGGCTGCCCGGGAAGGCGTGGCCGTACTCGGCGGCGTGCCTGTCGTGGAAGCGCCGCCAGACCGCATCGAGCCCCGCCGCATCGAGGGGGCCTGACGGAAAGTCGATCGAGAGCTCGTAGCCCTGGCCGAGATAGCGCAGGTCGCCGGTGCGGGTGGTGCGCACCCGCTCCGCCGGCACCCGGTCGGCGGAGAAGAGCCGGGCGAGCTCGGCCTCCATCGCCGAGAAGCCCTCCGTCAGGCGGGCGATGTCGAGGGCGTCGGAGACCTGGAACTGGGTGCGGATCGCGTCGTACTTGAGGTCCGTGGCGAGGAGCCCGAGCGCCGAGGTGATGCCCGGATAGGGCGGCACGATCACCTCGGGGATCGCGAGCATCCGCGCGACCGCCGCGCCGTGGAGCGGACCGGCCCCGCCCATCGCCATCAGGGCGAAACCGCGCGGATCGAGGCCCTTCTGGACCGTCCGGGAGCGGATCGCGTTCGCCATGTTGGCATTGAGCACCGTCAGGATACCCTCGGCCGCCTCGTGCAGCGGCAGCCCGAGGCGGTCGGCGAGCCCCCCGACGGCCCGGATCGCCGCCTCCCGGTCGAGGCGCAGGTCCCCTGCGACGAAATCCTCCGGGTCGAGATGGCCGAGGACGACGTGGGCATCCGTCACCGTCGGTGCGTCGCCGCCCTTGCCGTAGGCGGCGGGGCCCGGCACGGCGCCGGCGCTGCGCGGGCCGACCCGGAAGGCGCCGCCCCGGTCGAGATGGGCGATCGAGCCGCCGCCGGCCCCGATCGTGTGCACGTCGATCATCGGCAGGAGCAGGGGAAAGCCGGCGAGCGCCGTCGAGCGCGCGTCGGTCTCGGCGAAGCGGCCCTGCCGGATCAGGCTGATATCGGCCGAGGTGCCGCCGATATCGAGGGTGATGAGGTCGTGCCGCTCCATCCTCGCGCCGACCCAGCGGCCGCCGAGCACCCCGGCGGCGAGGCCCGAGAGCAGCGTCAGGGCCGGCTTCTCGCGCACCATGCGGGCGGTGGCGGCCCCCCCGTTCGAGGCCATGATCCGCAGCTCGCCGGTGACGCCGAGCCGCGCCAGGGCGGATTCGAGGTTGCCGATGTAGCGGCGGACCTTGGGGCCGACGGCGGCGGCGAGCGACGCGGTGGTGAAGCGCTCGAACTCGCGGAATTGCGGCGAGACGGACGAGGAGGTGGTGACAAAGGCCTCCGGCATCACCGCCTCGACGATGGCGCGGGCGCGCTCCTCGTGCGCCGGGTTCAGGAACGAGAACAGGAAGCAGATGGCGACCGCCTCGACCCCCTCGGCCTTCAGCTCCTCGGCGGCTTGCCGCACCCCGGCCTCGTCGAGGGGGACCAGTTCCGCCCCGGTCGGCGGGACGAGGCGTCCGGCCACGGTCTTGCGGTGCTGGCGGGCGATCGGCGGGCGGCTCTGCCAGGGCAGCTCCTGCCGGATCGAGTAATGCTCGACCCGCTGGTGGCGCCCGATATGCAGGATGTCGCGAAAGCCCGCATTCGTGATCATCCCGGCCCGGGCCAGCTTGTTCTCCAGAACCGCGTTGGTCGCCGTGGTGGTGCCGTGGAAGACGTAAGAAATCTCCGCCGGTTCGATCCCGGCCCGGGCGCACACGTCGCGCACGCCCTGCACGACACCTTCGGACGGGTCGTGCGGGGTCGTCGCGACCTTGTGGATGACGACCTCGCCGCGATCGACGTCGCACAGGGCGAGATCCGTGAACGTGCCGCCGACATCGACACCGATCGTCTTCATCAGGCCTCCCGGGAAGTGGGGTGGTTGCGTGCGGCCCGTCACAGGGCAACGGCCTGCGGCTGCGCCCGGAACTCCGCGAAGTTCCAGCCCCGCCCCGGGGCGGCGGCGATCAGCTCGCGGGTATAGGGATGGGTGGGGGCGGCGAGCACGGCGGCGGCCGTGCCGGTCTCGACCACCTCGCCCCGGCGCATCACCGCGATCCGGTCGCAGATCTGGGCGGCGACCCGCAGGTCGTGGGTGATGAACAGGATGCCGACGCCGCTCTCGTCGCAGATGCCGCGCAGGAGTGCGAGCACCTGGCTCTGCACCGAGACGTCGAGCGCCGAGACCGACTCGTCGGCGACGAGCACGTCGGGGTCGAGCGCCAGGGCGCGGGCGATGGCGATGCGCTGGCGCTGCCCGCCGGAGAACTGGTGCGGGAAGCGGCCGAGCATCTCCCGCGACAGGCCGACCCGTTCGAGAAGCTCGCCGGCCCGGGCATAGGCCGCCTCGCGGGAGACGCCGAAATTGAGCGGGCCCTCGGCGATCAGGTCGCGCACCCGCAGGCGCGCGTTGAGCGAGCGGAACGGATCCTGGAACACGATCTGCAACCGGCGTCGGTGCGGGCGCAAGGCCGCGTTCGACAGCCCGGCGATCTCGGTGCCGTCGAGGCGGATCGAGCCGGAGGAGGGCGGGACCAGCCGCATGATGCAGCGGGCGAGCGTGGTCTTGCCGGAGCCGGATTCGCCGACGATGCCGAGGATCTCGCCGCGGGCGAGGCGCATGTCGGTGGGGTGGAGCGCCGCGACACCGGCTTTGCGCCGCAGGATCCCGCCAAAACCGCGGTTCTGACCGTAGCTCTTCGCGAGCCCCGCCACCGTCAGGATCTCGGGGCCGGGGGGGGGGGGGGCGGGCGGCGGGGC
>JAEWKL010000308.1 GCA_023386115.1 Pseudomonadota bacterium | reverse complement strand
CCCCGGCCCTCGCCGCGGGCGGCGCGGCCGCGTGGGGCGCTCGCAACATTTCGCGCAATCCGCACGCAATCCGGCCGTGCGATACCAGACGGCGCGGTGAAGCTCGGCAGGACGCGACCCTGCCGGGCCATCGCCAGGAAGCGCGCCGCGGCGGTTTGATCGTGGCCGATCGGTCCCATGACGGGCCGGGCGGTGCGACCGGCCCAACCGAAGAGCAGCCATGGCAGACTGAGCGGCAACCAGCGGGAGAGGCAGATGGACAACGTCATCCGTCCGGATTTCCAGCGTGCGGCCAAGGCCCGTGTCGGTAAGGCCCGTGCCGGCGATGCGAGAAAACCCGGCGCGCAGCCTCCCATGCAGTACATCAAGACCTATGGCGAGGTCGGCGCCCACGCCGTGTCGCTGGTGCGCACCCGCTCGGGCCTGCGCGGCGACGTCTACCACGTCGTGATCGACACGCCCGCCGGCCAGGTCGGCCCGGTCGGCGTCGAGCCTGCGACCGACGACGGCATGTTCGATGCCGACCGGGTCGGCATGGCGGTGATTCGCACTCTCGAATTGCTGGCCCGGCGCTCCGGCGATTTCGACGTCGCCTGACGGGCGGCACGCGATCCCCTTCCCTCTCGCGCGGACGGCCATGCCGCCGACGATCTCCGGCATGGACAGCGGCGACCGGCCCGCGCGATCATGCGGGAACAGGGGCTGGGAGCGCGTGATGGCCGATTCGAAACGAACCCGAGGCACGGAGACCACCCGAGGCACTGAGACCGAAGAGACCTGGACCTACTTCGAGGGCGCCTGGCACCCGGGCAACGTCCGGATGATGGGGCCGCGCACCCACGCCGCCTGGCTCGCCTCGATGGTGTTCGACGGTGCCCGGGCCTTCGAGGGGGTGACCCCGGACCTCGACCTGCACCTCGCCCGAATCAACCGCTCGGCCGCCGCCTTCGGCCTTGAGCCGGTGGTGGCGGAGGGCACCTGGGCCGAGCTGGTGCAGGATGGGCTCAGGCGCTTCGCGCCCGACGCCGCGCTCTACATCCGCCCGATGTACTGGGCCGAAGGGGGCCTCGGCGGCGCGGTGCGGTTCGACCCGGCCTCGACCAGCTGGTGCCTGTGCCTCTACGAGGCGCCGATGCCGCCGCCGACCGGCTTCACCGCCACCCTGTCGCCGTTCCGGCGACCGACCCCGGACACCGCGCCTCTCGACGCCAAGGCCGGCTGCCTCTACCCGAACAGCGCCCGGGCGATCGCGGAGGCCGCCTCCCGCGGCTTCGGCAACGCGCTGATGCGCGACGCGCTCGGCAACGTCGCCGAGTTCGCCACCGCCAACGTGATGATGGCCCGCGACGGCGTGGTCTATACGCCGGTGCCGAACGGGACGTTCCTCGCCGGCATCACCCGCGGCCGGGTGATCGCGCTCCTGCGCGAGGCCGGTGTTCCCGTGGTCGAGAGGACGCTCACGGTCGACGACCTGATGAGCGCCGACGAGGTCTTTTCCGTCGGCAACTTCGCCAAGGTCGTGCCGGTGACCGCCCTCGACGGCCGGACCTTCGCGCCCGGGCCGCTGTTTCGCAAAGCCCGCGAGCTGTACTGGGCCTTCGCCCATCGCGGCTGACGCCGTCCCGTGCCGGGCTGACGCCTGGACGCCCCTGCCCCCTGCCCTACCCTTAAGTCAGCGGGGCAGTTCGGTGGCGTTCAGGCCAATGATGATGGTGCGGCTTGGGGTGGCGTGGGCGACGGTGGCGGCCTTCGCGGTGTTCGGCGGGGGCTGGCTCGGCGGGCTCGACGCGCCGCTGCTGGCGGCGGGTCTGTTCGCCTGGCTGTTCTCCGTCATCCTATGGTCGGCCTTCGGGGTGGTGCACGAGGCCGAGGAACTCGCCGACCGGCTCGGCGAGCCTTACGGCACCCTGATCCTGACGCTCTCGATCGTCGTCATCGAGGTGGCGCTCGTCGCCGCCGTGATGCTCGGGGCCAAGGCCGCCCCGACGCTCGGGCGCGACACGATGTTCGCCGTCATCATGATCGTGATGAACGGCCTCGTCGGGGTCGGGCTGATCCTGGGCGGCCTGCGCCACCACCGCCAGAACTACAACCTCGACGGTGCCGGCGCCTACCTGGCGGCGATCATCCCGCTCACCACCATCGCGCTCATCATCCCGAACTTCACCACCTCGACCCCGGACGGCTCGCTCACGACCCTCCAGGCGGCGGCGTTCTCGGTGCTGACGGTGGTGCTCTACGGCATCTTCCTGCTGCTCCAGACCGGGCGGCACAGCGACTTCTTCACCGATTTCGTCGCGCCGGGCGCCGCCGCGCCGGACGACGCGAAAGCCCATCCGGATGCGGGGCGAGGCGCGATCCTGCGCCATTCGGGCCTGCTCCTCGCCAGCCTCCTGCCGATCGTGCTCCTGTCGAAGAGCCTGGCGGCGATCCTCGACCACGGCATCAAGGCGCTCGGCGCGCCCTCGGCGCTGGGCGGCGTCATCATCGCGGCGATCGTGTTCACCCCGGAGGGGATCAGCGCCGTCAAGGCGATCCGGCGTGACCAGCTCCAGCGCGCGATCAATCTCTGCCTCGGCGCCGTGACCTCGACGGTCGGCCTCACCGTGCCGGCGGTGCTCGTCATCGGCCTCATCTCGGGCCAGCGGGTGGTGCTGGGCCTGGCGCCGGCCGAGATGGCGGTGCTGGCCATGACGCTGCTGCTCAGCGTCATCACCTTCTCGCGCCAGGGCACCACCGTGCTGGAGGGCGCGGTGCACCTGGTGGTGTTCCTGACCTACCTGACGCTGATCTTCAGCCCGTGAGGATGCACCTGATGGTGTCTTCGCATTGGGCGGCCCCCATGCTCCCGGATCACCACGTCATCCCGGGCTCCGCTGCGCGACCCCGGAATGACGCGGAGGGTGTCAAACCCGAGGGCACGCCACGATAGAAAACGGCGCGGGCCCTTCAAGCCCGCGCCGCTCAGTCCCTTGTCGCTTCCGACGAGGCTCAGGCCGCGGCCGAGACCTCGGTCGGGACGGTCGAGATCGTCTTCAGGATCTGCGAGGCGATCTGGTAGGGGTCGCCCATCGAGTTCGGACGGCGATCCTCGAGGTAGCCCTTGTAGCCGTTGTTGACGAAGCTGTGGGGCACCCGGATCGAGGCGCCACGGTCGGCCACGCCCCAGCTGAAGGTGTGGATCGAGGCGGTCTCGTGCTTGCCGGTCAGCCGCATGTGGTTGTCCGGGCCGTAGACGGCGATGTGGTCCTCACGGGCATCCCCGAAGGCCTTCATCAGCGCCTCGAAATACGCCTTGCCGCCGACCTCGCGCATGAACGCGGTCGAGAAGTTGGCGTGCATGCCCGAGCCGTTCCAGTCGGTGTCGCCGAGCGGCTTGCAATGGTACTCGATGTCGATCTCGTACTTCTCGCAGAGGCGCTGCATCAGGTAGCGCGCCATCCACATCTCGTCGGCGGCCTTCTTGGAGCCCTTGCCGAAGATCTGGAACTCCCACTGGCCCTTCGCCACCTCGGCGTTGATGCCCTCGTGGTTGATGCCGGCGGCGAGGCAGAGGTCGAGATGCTCCTCGACGATCTGGCGGGCGACCGAGCCGACATTGGAGAAGCCGACGCCGGTGTAGTACGGGCCCTGGGGCGCCGGGTAGCCGGTCTCGGGGAAGCCGAGCGGGCGGCCGTTCTTGTAGAAGAAGTATTCCTGCTCGAAGCCGAACCAGGCGCCTTCGTCATCCAGGATGGTGGCGCGCTTGTTCGACGGGTGCGGGGTCGTGCCGTCCGGCATCATGACCTCGCACAGGACCAGGACGCCGTTGGTGCGGGCCGGATCGGGGAAGTGGCGGACGGGCTTCAGCACGCAATCCGAGGAGCTGCCCTCGGCCTGCTTGGTCGAGCTGCCGTCGAAGCCCCACAGCGGGAGCTGCTCGAGGGTCGGGAAGCTGTCGAAGGCCTTGATCTGGGTCTTGCCGCGAAGGTTCGGGGTCGGCGCATAGCCGTCAAGCCAAATATACTCGAGCTTGTATTTGGTCATCTCGCGTCTCTCTTCAGGTTCCGATGGAGCCCGGCTTCCTCGTCGGCGCCCATCACCCGCCAGCGGCATCCCCTGGCTTGCACGTCCCGTGCCAACTCCGTCCGAGGGCGGAACGATCGCAGCGGCGAGGCGTTCACGACGGCTAGCGGGGAAGGGGCTGCCGCAGGGGGCGTTCCATCTCCCGCGGGTGATCCGTCCGTCCTGCCCGGTTGCGCGCCAGGGCGCCAGGACGCTCAAGCATGCGCCACACCCGCCAATTCGCGCGACGGCGCAAGCGCGGGCATGCACGAATTATAGACAACTACTGATTTTTCCGTGGTCAAACGGCGCATTCCCCGGGCACACTCCGTTACGAATCTCAGAGGCCGTCGCGAGACCGCGCAGCCCTCACGGGAGGCTTTTCCGATGAGCACCACAGGCCCGCACACCACGGCGAAGATCTACGCGTTCCCGGCCGGCGGCCGCAGCCGCGGCGGCCGCAACGACTGGGCGGCTCCCGCTCCGGCGGCGCGCGAGCGTGGCCCGCAGATCGTGCCGGCGAGCGGCGGCTACCACGACGAGGCGATCCGCGAGGAGCGCTCGCGCAAGCCGTGAGACCGAGCGGGGCGAAGACCCTGCGGGCCAAGCGACGCGAGGCCTTTGCCGGGGCCGCGCCTACTCGCCGAAGATCGACCAGCCGAGGCGCTTCGTCAGCCGCTCCAGGGCGATGCGCCCGAGATGGGAATTGCCGGCGGCATCCAGCCCCGGCGCCCACACGGCGATCGAGGCTTTGCCCGGCGCCACCGCCAGGATGCCGCCGCCGACGCCGCTCTTGCCCGGCAAGCCGACCCGGTAGGCGAATTCGCCCGAGCCGTCGTAATGGCCGCAGGTCAGCATCACGGCGTTGATGCGCTTCGCCCGCTCGGCCTGCACCACCGACAGGCCGGTGCTGGGATCGCGCCCGGAATGGGCGAGGAACCGCCCCGCCACCGCGAGCTGCCGGCAGGTCATGCTGATGGCGCAGTGGTGGAAATAGACCCCGAGCGTGTAGTCGACCGGATTGTCGATCACCCCGAACGACTTCATGTAGTTGGCAAGCGCGACGTTGCGGAATCCGGTCCGCTGCTCGGAGGCCGCCACCGCCTCGTCGATGGTGATGGTCGTGTCCTGGGCCAGGAACTGCATGAAGCGCAGGATCTCGCCGAGCGCCTCGCGCGGCTGATGGCGCGACAGGATCAGGTCGGTGACGGCGATCGCCCCGGCATTGATGAACGGGTTGCGGGGGATGCCGCGCTCGTATTCGAGCTGCACGACGGAGTTGAACGGGCTGCCGGACGGCTCGCGCCCGACCCGCTGCCACAGCCGGTCGCCGACCATGCCCAGCGCCAGCGTCAGGGTGAAGACCTTCGAGATGCTCTGGATCGAGAACGGCACGTCGCAATCGCCCGCCGCCGCCACCCTCCCGTCGGCGGCGATCACCGCGAGACCGAAATGGCCGGGATCGACCCGGGCGAGCTCGGGGATGTAGCGCGCCACCTCGCCGCGATCGGGACGCTTCCGCATCTCGTCGGCGATCTCGCTCACGACGGTTTCGAGGTTCGGCACGGAACGGGGATCCCTGACAGGACGACGAGCGTGGCCTTATCGGTGCAAGTTCGAGGCCTCAAGCGCGAAGCTGCAAGGCCCCGATGCCGCCGCAAGAGATTTGGCACGATTGATTGGCACCGCAGCGGATCGTCGTGCGTTGACGCTGGGACCGCCCAGGGTGCGGTCGCAGCGCGGGAGCGGCCGATTGGGGCGAGACGGCACCATCGCGATCATCGAGGTGGGCCTCGCCGGCGCTGCGGCGGCGCGGCGGTTGACCGAGGCGGGACGGCGCATCGTCGTAATCGACAAGGGCCGCGGCCCCGGCGGCCGGATGGCGACGCGGCGCGGCCCGGCTCGCTTCGCTTCGATGACGGCGCCCGGTGCTTCACCGCCCGAGATTCCCGCTTCGCCGCTCTGGTCGACGACTCCGAGCGGGTGCTCGCGGAGGCGGCGCGATGCTCCGGACCGCCAAGGTGTGGGAGCACACCGCCCGTCCGATCCGGTCGGGGCTAGCCTGATGCCACATCAGGACCATCGTTCCGCCCAAAGGCGGTGCGACACCTCCCCTGACCGGGATGACCGCATCCCTCAAAGCCGGCGCCGCCGGTCCTCGAAGGTGGTGCCCTCCGGCACCGCCCCAAGCCACAGGGAGCCCATGAACCGGGACCACGGGGCGCGTAGCCTCCGCGGTTCACCTCTGATCCTTCACGTCGGGTGAGTACAATGTCTGATGCGTCCCTTTTCCTCCATATCGGCCTGTCGCTGAGCTTCGTGGGCCTCGTCGGCCTCGGAATCGGCCGGGCTCTCGACGCCTGGGTGCGCCTGGCGCCGACCGGTGCCGACGACGAGGGCGCCCTGGCGGATTAGGACCCGACCGGATAGGCTTCTCCCTTGAGCAGGAGGGTGCCGCTTGCACGCATTGATGGAGAGGGCCGGCCGCATCGCCGCCCGGCTGACGGCCCGGCGGGAGACCGTCGCGGTGGCCGAATCCTCCGCGGGTGGCCTGGTCTCGGCGGCCCTTCTGGCGGTGCCGGGCGCCTCCGCCTATTACCTCGGCGGCGCGGTGGTCTATACCGCACAGGCGCGCCGCGCCCTGATCGGGCTCGATGAGGCCGGGATGGCCGGCCTGCGCAGCGCCAGCGAACCCTATGCCGAGCGTGTGGCTGCCCTCGTGCGCGAGCGCCACGGCGCAGTCTGGGGCCTGTGCGAGACCGGCGCCGCCGGCCCCGGCGGCAACCGCTACGGCGACGCGGCAGGCCATACCTGCCTGGCGGTGGCCGGTCCCGTGACCCGCCGCCTGACCCTCGAGACCCGCAACAGCGACCGGGCCGCCAACATGGAGGCCTTCGCGGCCGCCATGCTCGACGCCGTCCTGGACGCGCTCGTGGAAGCGGACCGGGCTCCGTAAGGAGCCCGCGCTCCCGTAAGGAGCCCGCGCTCCCGTAAGGAGCCCGTCCCTGCATCAGCTCGGCCGGTTCATCCGGCAGGTGGTCGGCACTTGCGTGTCCTTGGTCTCGACCCGGCCGACCATCTTCCAGCCCCAGCCGGTGCCCTCCTCGTCGAAGCGCATGCCGGGCTCCATCGGGCCGAAGGACGAGACGAACATCGTCTGGAAATACTGGTGGTCGTCGGGCCGAACATAGCCCTCGCTGCCGGTATATGGCTTGAGCCGGGCAATCTCGAGCTTCGGCGCCACCTTGCGCGCCTCGGAGGAGCCGGCCTCCTGCATCGCCGTCAGGAGCGCGTTCATCGCGTTGAAGGCGCGCGGATAGGTCGAGCTGATGCCGGTGCGGGCCCGGAACGCGGCCTCGAAGTCCTGCGTGGCGGCATCGCCCTCGTTGGCGCTCCCCTGCGTGACCTCGAACACCCGATTCGCGAGCCCGGTCTGGCGCACGACCGAGGGCCCGCCGGTGCCGCCCGCATAGTAGGTGTAGAAGCCCGCCTGCAGCCCGGCCTCGGCGGCGGCCTTCAGCAGCAGGTTGAAGTCCTGCGCCCAGTTGCCGGTGATGACGGAATCCGCTCCCGACGCCTTGATCTTGGCGATGTAGGGCGCGAAATCGTTGACCTTCTGCAGCGGCGTCACTTCGTCGCCGACGATCTCGATGTCGGGCCGCTTGGCCTTCAGCATCGCCCGGGCCTCCCGCCGCACCGACTGGCCGAACGAGTAGTCCTGATTGATCAGATAAACCTTTTTGATCTCCGGCCGTGTCTTCATGAAGCTCGTCAGCGCCTCCATCTTGATGTCCGAGTTGGCATCGAAGCGGAAGTGCCAGTAGTTGCACTTCTCGTTGGTCAGCGACGGATCGACGGCGGAGTAGTTGATGTAGATGACCTGACGGTCGGGGTTGCGCTCGTTGTGCTTGGCGACGAACTCGGTGAGCGCCGCAGCGGCCGAGGAGCCGTTGCCCTGCACCAGCACGCGGGCGCCGGCATCGATGCCTTTCTGGGCGGCGATCACGGTCTCCTGCGGGTTGACCTTGTTGTCGTAGGGCAACACCTCGAAACGGAACTGCTTCTGGCGGGCGTTCAGCACCTCGGCCATGTACTGGAAGTGGCGCAGGCCCGCCTCGCCGGTCGGCGCGCCCCCGCCCGAGAGCGGATCGATGAAGGCGATCTTCACGGTCTCCTGGGCGATGGCCGGGCCGGCGAAGGCCAGGGCAGCGGCGACCAAGGTCGCGGCGGCTCCCCCGAGCGCTGGAACCGCGGACGGGCCGCACAGGGACACGGCGACAACGGCGCCACGCAGCGCCTCGCGGATGCACGTCATGCTTCCTCTCCTCTCGGCCGCGATCGTCTCGAGGCCTTGCGGGCCGGCGTCGCGTTGCCGGATGGAAGAGTCCGGCGCGGGAGCGAGACTCGTCAAGCCAAAACTGCGCTCATCCGTCCGTATCCGCCGCTTACATGTGAGATGCACCCGCGATCGAAGTAAAGATGCGCCCATGACCCTGTGATCGCGCCCAGACTGGAATCATTACAATGATCTTCCGCCCATGATTGACGCCGATAGCGTTGACACTGTCTTTGCCCAAGGCATAAGCGTCGGGATCAACGGGATATCGGCCGGCGGTCTGGCGACGACGATCTGCGGCCCGGCGCGCGACGCGGGAAGACGACCATGATTCACCCCGATGCAGGCTCCGCGCCCGCGACGGCAGCCGCGGCGGCGGGCACGGGGCTCCGCCGGTGAGGACCGCCCTGTTCCAGATCCACTGGTTCCTCGGCCTGACCGCCGGCCTCGTGCTGATGCTGGTCGGGGTCACCGGGGGAATCCTCAGCGTCGAGGACGAGGTCACGGGCCTCCTGAGCCCCGGCATCGTCACCGTCCCAGTGCGGGAGGGCCTGCGCCTGACGCCGGACGCGCTGGTCGCCCGCCTCAAGGACGAGGCGCCGGGGCGGCGGGTCACGCTGCTGATCGTGAGCGGAGCGCCGGACGGGGCGGCGCAGGTGCGCCTCGCCGAGGGCCCCGGTCGGGGCACCGAGACCTATGTCGACCCTTACGACGGCCGGATCCTCGGGCCGGCCCGAGGCGAGGCGGTCTTCGCTACCGTGCGGCGCCTGCACCGCTGGCTGCTGCTGCCCGGCAACGGCGACGGCTGGGGCCGCACCATCACCGGCGCCTCGGCCCTGGCGCTCGTCTATCTGGCGCTGTCGGGCCTGTATCTGCGCTGGCCGAAGGGACGGCGCGACTGGCGGATCTGGCTGAAGCCGGCGCTCAACCGCCGTGGCCGGGCGCTCTACTGGTCGCTGCACGCGGTTTTCGGCACCTGGATGCTGGTGCTCTACCTCGTCATGGCGCTGACCGGCCTGTGGTGGTCCTACGGCTGGTACCGCGACGGGGTCACGATGCTGCTCACCGGACACCCGGCCGTCTCCACCCCGGCCCGGGGCATGGGAAAGCGGGAGGGCGCGCCCGCGCCGCTCGATCCCGCCTTCGCGGCCTTCACGGCGGCCACGAAGGGCCGCTACGCCACCGCCGCCTTCGCGCCCGCCCGCGAGGGCGAGACGATCCGCATCCGCGCGGTGGCGCCCGATGCCGCGCACGCCCAGGCCCGCGACGAGTGGCGCTTTCGTCCTGACGGCACCCTCGAATCCCGCGACCTCTACCCGGAGCGGCCGCTCGGCGCGCGGCTCACCGGCAGCATGCTGGCCCTGCACGAGGGGCGGTTCTTCGGGCTCGCCGGCCGGATCGCCTTCATGCTGGCAGCACTCGCCATGCCACTCTTCGGCGTGACGGGGCTGCTGCTCTATCTCGGCCGGCGCCGCAGCCGGCGGCGCCACGCCGCCGCGGCGGTGCAAGCGGCCTGACCGAAGCGGCCTGTCGCGTCCGCGCGAGTTGCCTTCGGGTCCCATCAGGCATTAAGCGCACGGGCAGCAGGGCCGCCCGACTGGCGAGAGGATGCCGCATGATCCGCAACGACGTCTCCATCACGCCCGAGCTCGTGCGCCAGCACGGCCTGACCGAGGACGAGTACCAGCGCTTCGTCGGGCTGATCGGGCGCGAGCCGACCATCACCGAGCTCGGCATCGTCTCGGCGATGTGGAACGAGCATTGCTCGTACAAGTCCTCCCGCCTCCACCTGAAGACGCTACCCACCCAGGCGCCGTGGGTGATCCAGGGCCCCGGCGAGAATGCCGGCGTCATCGACATCGGCGACGGGCTCGCCTGCGTGTTCAAGATGGAGAGCCACAACCACCCGAGCTTCATCGAGCCCTACCAGGGCGCGGGCACCGGGGTCGGCGGCATCCTGCGCGACGTCTTCACCATGGGCGCCCGGCCGATCGCGGCCCTGAACGCGCTCCGCTTCGGCGCGCCGGACCATCCGCGCACGCCCCACCTCGTCTCGGGCGTGGTCGCGGGCATCGGCGGCTACGGCAATTCCTTCGGCGTGCCGACGGTCGGCGGCGCGGTCGGCTTCCACACCCGCTACGACGGCAACATCCTGGTCAATGCCATGGCGGTGGGCCTCGCCAAGACCGACGCGATCTTCTACGCGGCGGCGACCGGCGTCGGTAACCCGATCGTCTATCTCGGCTCGAAGACCGGCCGCGACGGCATCCACGGCGCCACCATGGCGTCGGCCGCCTTCGACGCCTCATCCGAGGAGAAGCGCCCGACCGTGCAGGTCGGCGACCCCTTCGCGGAGAAACTGCTGCTCGAGGCCTGCCTGGAGCTGATGGCGTCCGGCGCCGTGATCGCGATCCAGGACATGGGCGCGGCGGGCCTGACCTGCTCGGCGGTCGAGATGGGGGCCAAGGGCAATCTCGGCGTCGAACTCAACCTCGACGCGGTGCCGACCCGCGAGCCCGGCATGACCGCCTACGAGATGATGCTGTCGGAGAGCCAGGAGCGCATGCTCATGGTGCTCAAGCCCGGCATGGAGACGGAGGCGGAAGCCATCTTCGTGAAGTGGGGCCTCGACTTCGCGATCATCGGCCACACCACCGACACGCTCCGCTTCGTCATCAAGCATGGCGGCGAGACGGTCGCCGACCTGCCGATCAAGGAGCTCGGCGACGAGGCGCCGCTCTATGACCGGCCGCACCGGCAGAACGCCTTTCAGCCCGAGCTGAAGGCCGAAGAGGTGCCCGCGCCGATGCGCAACGTCGACGCGCTGCAAAAGCTCGTCGGCTCGCCGGACCTGTGCTCGAAGCGCTGGGTCTACGAGCAGTACGACCACTTCATCCTCGGCAACACCGTGCAGAAGCCCGGCGGCGACGCCGCGGTGGTGCGGGTCGAGGACGGGCCGAAGGGCCTGGCGCTCACCACCGACGTGACCCCGCGCTACTGCGAGGCCGATCCGGTCGAGGGCGGCAAGCAGGCGGTGGCCGAGGCCTGGCGCAACATCACGGCGGTGGGCGGCCGTCCGCTCGCGATCACCGACAACCTCAACTTCGGCAACCCGGAAAAGCCGGAGGTGATGGGCCAGTTCGTCGGCTGCATCCGGGGCATCGGCGAGGCCTGCCGCGCCCTCGACTTCCCGGTCGTGTCCGGCAACGTCTCGCTCTACAACGAGACCGAGGGCGTCGGCATCCTGCCGCCCCCCCCCATACGCGGCGGAGGC
>JAEWKL010000752.1 GCA_023386115.1 Pseudomonadota bacterium | reverse complement strand
GGCGTGTACACGGGGACGGCGGAACAGTTCCCTGTCATCCACCCGACTTGCAGGTGTGGCTCCGCAGAGAACCATCCATACCATCAACGACCTCATCCTGAGGTGCGACCGCAGGGAGCCGCGAAGGAGGCCTCCAGAAGCCGCAGCGGTGGCTGGAGCCCTTCTTCGCGGCTGCCGCAAGCGGCAGCACCTCAGGATGAGGTCGTGGGGTGGATAGGGTGATCAACCTCAATCGAAGAGGCTCACCCCCGCCCCTTGCGCCCCTTGTACTTGGGTCGCTGGCCCGGAAACCCTTGCGTCGAGCGGCCGGTCGGGCGCTCGGCGTAGGTGAAGGGCACCTCGCGGTCGGTGCCCGGGCCCATGTCGTCGAGGTCGGGCTCGCGGATGCGGGTGCCCTCGTCGGAAGTGCCCTTGCCGCCCGGCCCGTAGCCCAGGGTCTCGGGACCGCGCCGCTTGCGCTTGGCGCCGAAGCGGCCGGCCTCGCGCTCCACCTCCGCTTGGGCCGCCATCGGGTCGTCGGCGATGGCGAGCTCGGTCGCCTGGAGCCGCTTGAGCTCGTCGCGCAGGCGCGCCGCCTCCTCGAAGTCGAGATCGGCGGCGGCCGTCCGCATCCGCTTCTCGAGGTCGGCCATCACCGCCTTGAGGTTGTGGCCCACCGTCACGGCGGACTTCGCCAGCCCGGTATCGACCTGGACGTGGTCGCGCTCGAAGACGCTCTCCAGGATGTCGGCGATGTTGCGCTTCACGCTCTGGGGCGTGATGCCGTGCTCCGCGTTGTAGGCGAGCTGCTTCTTGCGCCGGCGCTCGGTCTCGGCCATCGCCCGGTCCATCGAGCCGGTGACCTGGTCGGCGTAGAGGATGCAGCGGGCCTCGGCGTTGCGGGCGGCCCGGCCGATGGTCTGGATCAGCGAGGTCTCGGAGCGCAGGAAGCCCTCCTTGTCGGCGTCGAGGATCGCCACCAGCGCGCATTCCGGGATGTCGAGGCCCTCGCGCAGCAGGTTGATGCCGATCAGCACGTCGAAGGCGCCGAGCCGCAGGTCGCGGATGATCTCGATGCGCTCCAGGGTGTCGATGTCCGAGTGCATGTAGCGCACCCGCACGCCGTTCTCGTGCAGGTACTCGGTCAGGTCCTCGGCCATGCGCTTGGTGAGGGTAGTCACCAGCGTGCGGTAGCCGGCGGCCGCCACCTCCTTGACTTCCCCCAGGAGGTCGTCGACCTGGGATCGAGCCGGGCGCACCTCGATCACCGGGTCGACGAGGCCGGTCGGGCGGATGACCTGCTCGGCGAAGACGCCGCCGGTCTGCTCCAGCTCCCACTTCGCCGGCGTCGCCGAGACGTGGATCGATTGCGGGCGCATCGCGTCCCATTCCTCGAACCTCAAGGGGCGGTTGTCGAGGCAGGAGGGCAGCCGGAAGCCGTACTCGGCGAGCGTCGCCTTGCGGCGGAAGTCGCCCCGGTACATGCCGCCGATCTGCGAGACCGTGACGTGGCTCTCGTCGGTGAAGACGAGGGCGTTGTCGGGCAGGTACTCGAACAGGGTGGGCGGCGGCTCGCCGGGTTTCCGGCCGGTGAGGTAGCGCGAATAGTTCTCGATGCCGTTGCAGGCGCCCGTGGCCTCGATCATCTCGAGGTCGAAGGTGCAGCGCTGCTCCAGGCGCTGGGCCTCGATCAGCCGGCCCATCCGGGTCAGCTCCTCGACCCGCCACTTCAGCTCGTCCTTGATACCCTTGACCGCCTGCTGGAGAGTGGGGCGCGGCGTCACGTAGTGGCTGTTGGCGTAGACCTTGACGAACTTGAGCGTGTTGATGGTCTTGCCGGTGAGCGGATCGAACTCGGAGATCGACTCGATCTCGTCGCCGAACAGCCCGATGCGCCAGCCGCGGTCCTCCAGGTGGGCCGGCCACAGCTCGATCACGTCGCCGCGCACCCGGAAGGTGCCGCGGGCGAAGTCGGACTGGATGCGCTTGTATTGCAGCGCCACCAGGTCGGCGACGAGCTGGCGCTGCTCGATCTTCTCGCCGAGGCTGACCGTGAACGACATCGCCGTGTAGGTCTCGACCGAGCCGATGCCGTAGATGCACGAGACCGAGGCGACGATGATGACGTCGTCGCGCTCCAGCAGCGCCCGGGTGGCGGAGTGGCGCATCCGGTCGATCTGCTCGTTGATCGACGATTCCTTCTCGATGAAGGTGTCGGAGCGCGGCACGTAGGCCTCTGGCTGGTAATAATCGTAGTAAGAGACGAAATATTCCACCGCGTTGTCGGGGAAGAACGACTTGAACTCGCCGTAGAGCTGCGCCGCCAGGGTCTTGTTGGGGGCGAGGATCAGGGCCGGGCGCTGGGTCTCCTCGATGACCTTGGCCATCGTGAAGGTCTTTCCGGAACCCGTGACGCCGAGCAGCACCTGATCGCGCTCTTGTCCCTTCACGCCGGCGACCAGCTCGGCAATGGCCCGCGGCTGGTCGCCCGCCGGGGTGAAGTCGGACTTGAGGCGGAACGGGACGCCGCCCTCGGATTTCTGCGGCCGCTCGGGGCGGTGCGGGCGCCACAACTCGCCGTTCTTGAACAGCGGGTTGCCCTCGGTGAGGAGCTTGGTCAGCGCGTCGACCGTCGCCGAGACGCCCTCGCTCGCGAGCGATCCGCGCTCCTCCACCGCCTCGCCGTCCGGCTCGCGCAGGCCGAGGGCCTGGGCCAGCGCCGGCTCGACATCGGCCGCCGTGCCATGCGCGAAGGTGGCCTGCGGCGCCTCGCCGAAGCCGGCCGGAGCCGCTC
>JAEWKL010000297.1 GCA_023386115.1 Pseudomonadota bacterium | reverse complement strand
GCTCTCTCATGATTAGATGACGTTGACGACGGTGGCGCCGCGGCACCTGTGGCAGCCACCCAAAGTTGTCAGGGAGAAACGTCCGTTGCGTGACCTCAGCAAAGCTGTCCTGCGGCCGTTCGTGGCCGGCCTCGCCCTAGCAGCCATCGGGATGGTTGCCGTACATGCTGAGGATGCCAAGAAAGCGGATCCGGCGCTGGCCAACCAGCTCAACCCCAACGACAAGACCGCCGAGCCCGACGAGAAGCTGCTCGCCAAGGATGCCGCCGTGAAGGTGGAAGACGGCAAGTACTTCGACGCTGCCGGCACCCCGACCTTCCATGTCACCGAGAACGGTAAGAAGGTCGATTGGTACAGCTATTCCGGTTACCGCCGCTATCACGCCGAATGCCACGTCTGCCACGGTCCTGACGGCATGGGCTCGACCTACGCCCCGGCGCTCAAGGACTCGCTGAAGTATCTCTCCTACGAGGAATTCGTCGGCATCGTCGTCGGCGGCAAGCAGGACGTGAACGCCTCGACCCAGAAGGTCATGCCGGCCTTCGGCGACAACAAGAACGTCACCTGCTACATGGACGACCTCTACGTCTACCTGAAGGCGCGGGCCGCAGGCGCCATGGGCCGGGTGCGACCGGGCGACAAGGAGGACAAGCCGGAGGCGGCGCGCAAGCAGGAGAAGGAGTGCCTCGGCGGCTGATGGCGCGGGCACCTTTCCTTCAGGCGCCTCTCCTTCGGGCGCCTCTCTTGGCGGCCGGCCTCGCGCTGGCCCTCGCGGGTCCGGCGCGGGCGCAGAACCTGCCGGACCTCGTCACGCCCGACGTGCTGCGGGTCTGCGCCGATCCCGGCGCCATGCCCGCCTCCGAGCGCAAGGGAAACAGCACCGGCGACGGGTTCGAGAACCGCATCGCGGCGATCGTCGCCGACGAGCTGAAGGTGCCCCTGCGCTATTACTGGCTCACGCAGGGGCCCGGCTTCGTGCGCAACACCCTCGGCACCGGGCTGTGCGACGTCATCATCGGCTCGGCCTTCGGCAGCGAGCTGGTGCAGCACACCAACCCCTATTACCGCTCGGCCTACGTCCTGGTGTCGCGACGCGGCACCTTCGACGGCCTGACCGGACTCGACGATCCGCGCCTCAAGGGCAAGGCGATCGGCGTGATCGTCGGCACGCCCCCAGTCGAGCGCATGGGCGCCGTCGGTCTCGTGCCGACGATGAAGCCCTATCCCCCCTACCAGTTCGATCCCGCGCGCCAGTACCAGACCGTCTCGGCCGAGATCGTCGCCGACGTGGCCTCGGGCAAGCTCGACGCGGCCGTGCTGTGGGGGCCCGCCGCCGGGTGGCTCGCCCGGGAAGCCGGCAAAGCGGCCGGCGGCCTCGACGTGGTGCCGCTCCTGCGCGAGCCCGACCGGCCGCCCCTCGCCTACCGCATCGCCATGGGGGTGCGGCACGGCGAGAACGAGTGGAAGCGGGTCCTCAACAATGCCCTGCGCAAGCGCCGGGCCGAGATCGAGGCGGTGCTGCGCGACTACGCGGTGCCGCTCCTCGACGAAGAGGAGAACCGGCTCCTGCCGGCGGACCCGAAGCCGTGAGGCGAGGGCTCGCGGTCGCGACCCTGGTTCTGGCCGCGACCACCGCCCTGGGCGCGCCGCCCGAGCCCGACGGCTATCGTCAGGAGGAGTATCGCAGCCCGACGCCCGCCACCCTGCGGGGCGCCGTGACGATCGCCACGCCGGAGGCCGAGCGGCTGTGGCGGGCGGGCGCCGCCTTCATCGACGTGCTGCCGCGCCCGCCCCGGCCCACCACCCTGCCGCCCGGCACGATCTGGCGCGACACCCCCCACGACAGCATCCCGCACGCCCAGTGGCTGCCCAATACCGGCTTCGGGGCGCTGGCGCCGCAGACCGAAGACTACTTTCGCAGCGGCCTCGCGGCAGCGACGGAGGGCAGCCTCGAAAAACCCGTGGTGGTGTTCTGCCAGCGCCATTGCTGGATGTCGTGGAACGCCGCCAAACGCGCCATCGCCCTCGGCTACCGGAGCGTGCACTGGTACCCGGACGGGACCGACGGCTGGGGCGAGGCCGGCCTTCCCCTCGAGCGGGCGAGCCCCGCGGCGCCGTGACGCTCACGCCCGGGCATGGCATGCAGAGGGCATCCGAACCGGGAGACACAGCATGAGCCACGAGACCAGCGGTGAGCGCGTCGCCATCGTCACCGCCGGCGGCAGCGGCATGGGGGCCGCGGCCGCCCACAAGCTGGCGGCGGACGGTTTCCAGGTCGCGATCCTGTCCTCCTCGGGCAAGGGCGAGGCCCTGGCCGAGTCCCTCGGCGGGCTCGGGGTGACGGGCTCGAACCTGTCGCCGGACGATCTCGCCCGCCTCGTCGAGCGCACGATGGCGCGCTGGGGACGGGTCGACGTGCTCGTCAACAGCGCCGGCCATGGGCCCAAGGGCCCTCTCCTCGACCTCACCGACGAGGACTGGACCCGCGGGATGGAGGTCTATTTCCTCAACGTGGTGCGGCCGACCCGCCTCGTCACGCCGATCATGCAGCGCCAGGGCGGCGGCACGATCATCAACATCTCGACCTTCGCGGCCTTCGAGCCCGAGCAGGCCTTCCCGACCTCCGGCGTCTTCCGCTCGGGGCTCGCCGCCTTCACCAAGCTCTTCGCGGACCGCTACGCCCCCGACAACATCCGGATGAACAACATCCTGCCGGGCTTCATCGACAGCCTGCCGGAGAAGCCGGGCATCCGCGACCGGATTCCCATGGGCCGCTACGGAAGCGAGGACGAGATCGCCGCGGTGGTTTCCTTCCTGGCGTCGGAGGGGGCGGGGTACATCACCGGGCAGAACCTGCGGGTGGATGGGGGGATCACGCGGTCGGTGTAGGGGCGCGGTCCACGTGGAGGCGTGCAGCTTCGGACCGACGGTTTTCCTACCCTCAATGTCATCCCGGGGCTCGGCGCAGCCGAGAACCCGGGATCCATAACCGCCGACGATGCAGAACCCTGCGGCGAGCGTTCCGCTTCGTCCTGACGTGTCTGCGTTTATGGATCCTGTATCTTGGCTTGGCTGCTGTAGAGTGGCTGAGCAGGCGTCGCTCGATGGATCCCCGATCGTTGATGCGATCGTAACTCCGGTGCGGGCGCGCCTGCTCGAGTGCCCTTGATCGAACAGTCGCCCGGGCCTCTGCCGGGTTCTCGCCTTCGGCGATCCCCGGGATGACGCGGAGAGTGTGAGGACCGCCGGGCCCGGCATCGGCCGCGGAGAGGGGGCGCGGCGATGGGGCCCCGGGCGAACGCCCTCAGCCACCCGTCTCCACCGGCTCGATCCCGCTCCGATCCAGCCGCGCCAGCGCCTCCACCACCGTCTCTCCACCGATCACCAGATCCGGCGCGATCTCGGCGAGCGGCACCAGCACGAAGGCGCGCTCGCGCAGGAAGCGGTGGGGCAGCACCAGGCGCTCGTCGGACACCGTGGCGCCGGCATAGTGCAGCACGTCGATGTCGATCACCCGCGGGCCCCAGCGGCGCTCGCGCACCCGGCCGAGGCGGGTCTCGGCGGAGAGGCACGCTTCCAGGAGCGCGTGCGGCGAGAGCGACGTCTCGAGGCCGATCGCGGCATTGAGGAACCAGTCCTGGTCGGTGTCGCCCCAGGGCGGGGTGCGGTAGTGGCGCGAGCGGGCCGTCACCGCGATGCCGGGCGTGGCCGCGAGGGCCGCGACCGCGGCGTCGAGCATCGCGGCCTTGTCGCCGAGATTGCTGCCGAGCCCGAGATAGGCCTCAGTCACGGCGCGTCCTCGTGATCTCGACCGCGACGCCATCGAGCACCAGCGGCACCGGCGCGCCCGGCTTGTCGATCCGCACGGTGAGGCCGGCCAGCGCCGGGAAGGCCGCCAGGGCCTCCTGCGCGATCGTCTCGGCCAAGGCCTCGATCAGGCGGAAGCGGCGCTCGGTGGCGATACGGTGGGCGAGGGAGGCGAGGTCGGCGTAGCTCACCGTGGCGGCGATGTCGTCGCGGCTTCCGGCCTCCCGCAAGTCGAGGCGAGCCTCGAGCGAGAGATAGAAGCGCTGGCCCAGCACCTCCTCCTCCGGCAGCACGCCGTGGCGGGCGAACACCGCGAGGCGGTGGATCAGGATGCGGTCCAAAGGCTCAGGCTCCGGCGCGGGCGGCGGGGCGCGTGATCGCGTCGACCACCTGGCAGGCCTCGACATGGGGGTGCACGTCGTGGACCCGCACGATGTCGGCCCCGAGCGACGCCGCCGTGACATGGGCGGCGATCGAGCCGAACAGCCGCTCGGACGGCGCGGTCGAGGCGTTGTGGATGCGCCCGAGCACCGACTTGCGCGACACGCCGACGAGGAGCGGAAAGCCGAGCGCCTTCAATTCGGGCAGGCGCCGCAGCGCCTCCAGATGCTGCTCCCAGCTCTTGCCGAAGCCGATCCCGGGATCGAGCACGATGTCGCGGTCCGGGATGCCGGCCTGGAGGGCGATGGTCAGCGAGCGCTCGAAGAAGGCCCGCATCTCGTCCATGATGTCGAGGCCGGGGTCGATGGTCTCGCGGTTGTGCATCACCACCACCGGCGCGCCGTGATGGGCCGCGACCCGGGCGATCTCCGGCTCCCGCTGCAGGCCCCAGACGTCGTTGACGATGCGCGCCCCGGCCCGCAAGGCCACCTCGGCGGTCGAGGCCTTGTAGGTGTCGATCGAGATCGGGACGGGGAGGGTGGAGGCCAGCTGGCGGATCGCCGGCAGCACCCGGGCCTGCTCCTCCTCGGCCGGCCCCGGCACGTGGCCGGGCCGGGTCGATTCGCCGCCGATATCGAGGAGGGCCGCGCCTTCCTGCACCAGGCGGGCGGCTTGGATCCGCGCCGCGTCGAGGTCCTGGAAGCGGCCGCCATCCGAGAACGAATCCGGGGTGACGTTCAGGATGCCCATCACCAGGGTGCGGCGGCCGAGATCCGGCAGGAGGGCGGCAAGTGCAGACACGGCATTCCTCAGGGGGTGCGATCCTCACGGCGACCGCCCCCGGATAGGCCGGCGGGCGCCCGCGCGCAACGGCACCCCGCCGATCGCCATCCGGCGAGACGGCGCCCGAAACCGCGCCGCGTCAGGGACTTATCCTGGTGCGGGGCGATCCCGTCCTCTACATTGGTCGAAGCGCGAGAGGCCCGCAGAGGCACGTGTCCGGGAGACCGCCATGAGGCGGGAGACCGCCATGAGGGATGTGCCATGAGAATGTGGTCGGCGGGAATGGTGTGGGCCTTCGGGGTCGTGGCGGCCTTGATGGGACCCGCCGCGGCGCAGGAGGAGCGGCCCGAGACCACCTGGACCGAGCTGCGCCCCTCGGTCCTGGGCGAGCGCCCGATCCGGGACGGGGCCGGGCTCGTGAGCCTCGAGGCGCCGAAGCGCGCCGAGGACGCCGCCATCGTGCCGGTGACCCTGCGGATCGCCGTGCCCGAGGGCGATGCCCGCCGGGTGAAGAGCCTGACCCTGGTGGTGGACGAGAACCCTTCGCCGGTGGTCGGCACGATCCGCTTCGCGGACGGCCAGCGCCGGTTCGACCTCTCCACCCGCATCCGGGTGAATTCCTATTCCTATGTCCGCGCCATCGCCGAGACCGAGGATGGCGGGCTCTACATGACCAAGGCCTACGTCAAGGCGGCCGGCGGCTGCTCGGCGCCGGCGGTCAAGGACCCGGCCGAGGCCAAGGCCCATCTCGGTGAGATGCGCTTCCGCGCCTTCGCGGAGCGCGGCGAGGCCCAGGTGCAGGTCCGCCACCCCAACTATTCCGGCCTCCAGATGGACCAGGTGACCCGGCTCTACACCCCGGCCTGGTTCGTCGAATCCTTGAGCGTGCGCCAGGGCGAGACGCCGCTCTTCTCGATGACCGGGGGCATCTCGATCAGCGAGGACCCGACCTTCCGCTTCTCCTTCACCGGTCATGCCGAGCCGGTGACGGTGGCGGCCAAGGACACCGAAGGGCGGGTGTTCACGCGGACCTTCCCGGCGGGCGGCGGGACGTGACGGCGCAGGACCGCTGACAGCGGATCGACGATGCGGCGCGGCGGCTTGACGCCGCTGCATGCTGCTCGCGTTGAAGCTCGTTGCCGGATTGTCATGCCCCAGAACTCGCAGCGTTCTGTGCCGGATGCCTTAGGGGAAGATTCACGGCTGCGCCCGTAATACGTGTGACTTCATCATTCCGGCCAGCGGCGTCACGTCATGAAGACTCAAGATAACCCCTCCATTACGCGACCGCGGCTCGCCAGGATATCGGTTTCCTGGATGCTCTGCCTCGTCCTCGGGGTCATGGGGGTCCTGGTGATCGCACAAGCCGGCGTCGCACTCGTCGGGGCCACGCGTGACGAGGCGCGGGCGGGGAAGGTCGTCACGCTGTCGGTCGCCAGCCGCGCCCTGCTCGGGACGCTGCTGGCGCTCCGCATCGAGCGCGGCACGGCCCTCACGGCGCTCGGCATTGAGGCGCCGGCGGATCCGGGGATGCGGACCTCCCTCGCCAAGGCGCGCGCCGCCGCGGATACGGGCTTCGCCGAGGTGCTCGCGGCCCTGGAAGGGACCGATCTGCCGACCGTCGCCGGTACCCTCGGCCGCTTGCGCGAGGCGCAGGGCGCGCTGGTCGCCCTGCGCCCCCGCGTCGATGCCGCCCTGGACCGGGCGTGGGCCGCCCGGGAGCCCTCGATCCTCGCCGATGCGGGGGCCGCCTACGGGGCGCTGCTCGACAGCGTCTCCGCGACGACGGACGCGGTCGATGTCGCGATCGCTCCGTCCGAGCCGGTGCTGCGCCGCGCCATGCTGGTCAAGCGGGCGGCCTGGGCGACGCGCGTGGCGATCGGTGGAGCGGCCCTGCGCCTGCAAACCGGCGTCGCGAACCCGGCCTCGTGGTCGCCGACCGCCACCCTGGCCGCCGCCGAGGAGCGCGGCCGGGTCGACCAGACCTGGGCCGGGGCCGTCGAGGCCGTCGGCAAGGTCGCGCCCGGACCGATCAAGGCCGCCTTCGAGACCGCGCAGGCGCGCAACTTCTCGGCTACGGCCAAGGAGGAGCGCACCGCCCTGGCGGACGCTCTGGCGACGGGCCGTCCGGTCGGAATCGCGATCCAGGACCTGCGCCGGCGCGACACCGACAACCAGGCCGCCATCGTCGATCTCGCCAATATCGCCCTCGACGCCATGGTCGAGCGGGCCCGGGACCTCGCGGCGGAAGCCGAAGGCACGGTGATCCGCAATGGCGCGATCCTGGCGGTCGCGATCCTCCTGTCGGCCATCGGTCTGCTCTGCGTGGTCTGCGGCGTGCTGCGGCCGATCCGGGCGATGACCCGCGGCATGGGTGACCTCGCCGCCGGGCGGCTCGACGTGGCGGTGCCCGGGCTCGGGCGCCGGGACGAGATCGGCGCGATGGCCGAGGCCGTGCAGGTGTTCAAGGACGCGATGAAACAGGCCCGACGGCTCGAGAGCGAGACCGCGCAGGCGCGGCTCTCGGCTGAGGCGCAGCGGCGGGCCGGGATGCGCGAGATGGCCGACCGCTTCGAGGCGACGGTCGGCGGCGTGGTCGGCACCGTCTCGTCCTCGGCCAGTCAGCTCCAGGCCACGGCCCGGTCGATGACGGCGGTCGCCACCCGCACGGCCGGCGAATCCGGGGCGGCCTCGGGCGGCGCCCGGGAGGTGTCGCAGCATGTCGGCGGCGTCGCCGAGGCGGCCGGCCGGCTCGGCGAGTCGGTCGT
>JAEWKL010000293.1 GCA_023386115.1 Pseudomonadota bacterium | reverse complement strand
GGCATCCGCGCTCGCGATCAGGCCGGCGGCGGCGGCGGCGACGCGGTTGAGGGCGTCGGCGAGGCGCGCCTGGACCTGGGTCTCGGCCTGGGCGCGTCCCTCCTGCAGGCCGCGGGCGAAGGCTGCCGCCTCGGCCTCGGCCCGGGCGACCGCCTCGGCCTCAGCCTCGGCCTCGGCCTGGCGGCGGGCCTCCACCTCGGGGGCGGGGGCCTCCTCCGGGGGTGGCTTGCCGACGGGCTGGCGGAAATCGGTATCGAACAGGAAGCGCTGGATCTGCGCCATCAGGCTGTCCCCCTCGCGGCGGGCTCGGTCGTGTCGCAGGGACGCATCAGTAGACCAGCTCTTCCTCGGCGCTGTTCTTGGCGATCATGATCTCGCCTTTCTCGGCCAGTTCCTTGGCGAGGTCGGTCATCTTCGACTGGGCCTCGTCGACCTCCTTGAGGCGGATCGGCCCGAGCGAGTTCATCTCGTTCTGCATGTTCTTGACCGAGCGGCTCGACATGTTGGCGAAGAAGAAGGTCCGGACCGGATCCGACGCGCCCTTGAGCGCGCGGGCCAGCACGTCGCGGTCGACGCTGCGCATCAGGGTCTGGACGCTGCCGGCGTCGAGCTTCATCAGGTCGTCGAAGGTGAACATCAGCTGCCGGATCTTCTTCGCCGAGCCGCGGTTCGCTTGGTCGAGGGCGGTCAGGAACCGGATCTCGGTCTGGCGGTCGAAGGCGTTGAACACGTCGGCGAGCAGCTCGTGCGCGTCGCGCCGCGTGGTCTGGGCGATGGTCGAGACGAACTCGACCCGCAGGATCTCCTCGATGTGGCGCAGGGCTTCCTTCTGCACCGTCTCCATCCGCAGCATCCGGTTGAGGACGTCGATGGCGAAGTCCTCCGGCAGGATGGTCAGGACCTTGGCGGCGTAGTCCGAGCGCACCCGCGACAGGATCACCGCGACGGTCTGCGGGTATTCGTTGCGCAGGAACGAGGCCAGGATCTCGGGATCGATCTGGGTCAGGCTGGCCCAGACCCGGCGGGTCGAGGCGCCCTTCACCTCCGCCATAATCACCGCGACCTGCTCGGGCGGAAAGATCTTCAGGAGCAGCGACTCGGTGCGCTCGAAACTCGAGGTGATGCCGCCGCTCGACGAGAGCCGCGACACGAAGTCGACGATCAGCTGCTCGACCGCCTCCGCCTCGAGCGAGCCGAGCTGGACCATGGCGTGCGAGACCCGCTTGATCTCGTCCTCCTCCAGCATCCGCCAGATCGGGGCGCCCTGCTCCTCGCCGAGCAGCAGCAGGAGGGCGGCGGCGCGCTGGGTCCCGGGCATCTCGGTGAAGCTCGGGCCTGCGACCGCGGAGCGGGTGATCGGCATCGAGGTCACGGCCATAGCGTCAGTGTCTCTCGGTCGAAACGGGATCTTGGGCGGGACGGAATCGTGGGAGGGTCCGGGCGGGCCGCGAGCGTCAGCGGTCGTTGATCCAGCTGCGCAGCACCTCGACGGTTTCGATCGGGTTCGACTTCACGATGTCGACGACGCGCTCGATCGTCTCGGCCTGGATCTTGCCGTTGATCTTGGCGAACTCGACGAGGCGCCGGGCCTCGCTCTCGGGGGCTGCGAGCTCGGATGGAAGCGCGCTCGCCGTTCCGCCCTCCACCGCCATCATCAGGCCGGGCTCGGTCGAGAGGATCGAGACCGGGCCGAGCACCGGGACCTCGGAGGCGACGATCTTCTGCACCAGCGGGCGCACCACCGTCATCAAGACCACGAGGCCGAGGAGGAAGAGGACCGACATCTCGGCCATCCGGAGCACATCCTCCTTGGTCGGGTGCAGGAACGAGGCGAGGAGGCCCTGTTCCTGGATGTCCGGCACCGCGGGAGCATCGGCGAAGCGCAGGTTCACCACCTCGACCTGGTCGCCCCGGGCCTTGTCGTAGCCGACGGCGGTGCGCACGAGCGCGGTGATGCGCTCCAGCTCCGGCGCCGGACGCGGCGTGTAGACCGGCTTGCCATCCGAGCCCGCCGCGTAGGTTCCGTCGATCAGCACCGCCACCGACAGGCGCTTGATCCGGCCGCCCTCGCTCACCTCGGTGCGGGTGACCCGCGAGATCTCGTAGTTCGTGGTTTCCTCGTTCTTGTTCGAGGCCTCGCGCGGACCCTGGTTCTGCTGACCCTGGTTGGCGCCCGGCAGCTCGTTGCCGACGGTGACGCCGGTCTCGCTGTTCTGGGACTGCTGGTTCTCGCTGCGGGTCTGGGTTGAGCGCACGACCCGGCTCTCGGGATCGAAGGTCTCGGAGCGGCTCTCGATCCGGTTGGCGTCGAGCTCGGCCGAGACCTGGACCCGGGCCCGCCCCATCCCGACGATGCCGGCGACGATCTCCTCGACCTGATTCCGCAGGCGCCGCTCGAGGCCGGTCTGGCGCTCGTCGAGGCCGATGCCGGCTTGAGCCTCCGCCCCGCGGGCCCCGTCGGCGAGCAGCCGCCCGCGCTCGTCGACGACCGAGATGCGCTCGGGCTTCAGCCCCTCGACCGCCGAGGCGACGAGGTGGCGCACCGCCCGGACCTGGCCCGGATCGAGGTCGCCGGCGAGCCGCACCACGATCGCGGCACTCGGCGCCTCGCGGTCGCGGGAGAAGAGCCGCTTCTCGGGCAGGACGAGGTGGACGCGGGCCGCCTGGACCTGGCCGATGGCCCGGATCGAGCGGGCGAGCTCGCCCTCGAGCGCCCGCAGGTGGTTGACGTTCTGGACGAAGCTCGTCGACGAGAAGGCATCGCCCTTGTCGAAGATCTCGTAGCCGACGCCGCCGGCGCTCGGCAGGCCCTTGGCGGCGAGATCCATGCGCAGTCGGGCGAGCTCGGCCCGGGGCGCCAGCACGGTCTGGCCGGCATCGCCCTTGGTCTCGTAGCGGATGCCCTTGGCCTCGAGGTCGCGCACGACCGCGCCGGCATCCTGCACCGAGAGGTCGGTGTAGAGCACACCCATCTCGGGCCGCGAGACCCGCAGGATGACGAAGGCGAAGAAACCGATGAGCGCGAGGGTGATCGCACCCATCGCGGCGAGCCGCGCGGGCCCCAGCTTCGCCACCAGATCAAGGACCGGCTTCACGACGTCATGCACCCCCAGGACCACGGCGGCCCCAGGGCAAAATTTGCCGAGTTGTGGTTAGGACTTGGTTAACAGGACGCAACGGGAGGCGCGCAGGCCCGGGACAAGGGCGGGTCGGGGACGGGTCCGGGTGCCCCCGGCCCGGGGCGCCGCGGCGTTGTCCGCGACCGTGTCCGGGGATGCGACGGGCGCGCGATCGTCCTCGTGCCACGCGCGCAGGGCTGTCCAGGGACGACCCGATCGACACGCGAGCACGAGGTTCGCTCCCCGGTGTCGGAGAGGGACTCTCGCGAGCCTCGGCTCGTCTCACAAGTTTCGGCAAGCCGCGGGGAAGAGCCGGTCGCCGTGTTCCCGGGTGCGATGACCTCCAGGGGCCGACCGCGGCGAGCGTCGCGACCGGGACCCGGCGTGACGTCGGGGTCGCCCTGCCCTACCTGCCCGCGTGGCGGATGCCGCGCCCGGACGCCGTGACGACGCCCACTCATGAGGCCCGCATGAGCACCTACCGCTTCGACAAGCTCCTCGCTCCGCGTACCGTGGCGCTGGTGGGCGCGAGCGCGCGGCCGAACGCGTTCGGCGCCGCGATCCTGCGCAACCTGCGCGAGGCAGGATTTGCCGGCCCGATCTGGCCGGTGAACCCGCGCCACGACAGCGTCGACGGGGTGCAGGCTTTTGCCGACCTCGCCGACCTGCCCGAGCCCGCCGACCTCGTGGTGATCGTCACGCCGCCGGAGACGGTGCCGGAGGTGGTGGCGGCGGCAGGACGCCGGGGCTGCGGCGCGGCGGTGATCATCACCACCGGCCTCGGCAGCGGGCCAGATTCCCTCGCCGAGGCCGCGCGGGCGGCGGCGCGGCGATCCTCGTTGCGCCTCGTCGGCCCCGACAGCATGGGGCTGGCGGTGCCGGGGAGCGCCCTCAATGCCAGCCTGCTCGCCCGGGCGCCGCTCGCCGGCGACCTGGCGCTGATCTCGCAGTCGCGCACGGTGGCGGCCGGCATCGTCGCCTGGGCGCAAGCACGCGGCACCGGCTTCTCGGGGATCGTCTCGCTCGGCAACGCGATCGACGTCGACATCGCCGATTGCCTCGACCACTTCGCCACCGACCTCCGCACCCGGGCGATCCTGCTCTCGATCGACAGCGTGACCGACGCACCGAAATTCATGTCGGCGGCGCGGGCCGCCGCGCGGGCGAAGCCGGTGGTGGTCCTGCGCTCCGGCCGGCACGACGCCCGGGCGATCGACGGCCGGCAAGCCACCCATACGGGAATCCTCGCCCGCACCGACGCGGTCTACGACGCCGCCTTCCGGCGGGCGGGTCTCCTGCGGGTGCAGGACCTCGACGAGATGTTCTCGGCAGTCGAGACGCTGGGGCGCCAGCGGCCGTTCCCGGGCCGGCGCCTCGCCATCCTGGCCAATGGGCGCGGCGTCGGTGCCATCGCGGTCGACCGGCTCATGGACCTCGGTGGCACCCTGGCGGCCTGTCGGACGAGACGCGGGGGCGGCTCGCGGCGGCGGTGCCGGGAACGGCCGCGGAGACCTTGAGCCCGGATTGCTGGCGCAACCCGGTCGATATCGGGGCCGATGCCGACGGGCCGCGCTACGCCGCGGCATTGGAGGCACTGATCGCCGACCGCGACAACGATGCCGTCCTGGTCATCAACGTGCCGACCGCCCTTTCGGGCGGCAGCGCCGTGGCGACCGCGATCGTCGATGCGGTCAAGCGCGGGCGCAAGGGCGCGTTCCGGGCCCGGCCGGTCTTCGCCGTGACCGTCGGCGACGAGGCGGCGGGCGAGATCCTGAGCCAGGCCGGCATCCCGCGCTTCGCCACCGATGCCGACGCGGTCGAGGGCTTCACGCATCTCGTGCGCTACCGCGAGGCCCAGGACGACCTCACCACCACCCCGGCGGTCCTGCCCGACGACCTGGTGCCGGATGCGGGCGCCGCCCGGATGATCGTCGATCGCGTGCTGGCCGAGGGCCGCACCTGGCTCGACCCGCGCGAGATGGCGGATCTGCTCGCCGCCTACGGCATCCCGGCCCAGCCGGTGGCCCTCGCCCGCGATGCCGATGCGGCGGCCGAGGCCGCCTGGCCGATCATCGCGGCGGGCGGCACGGTGGCGCTCAAGCTGGCCTCGCCGGACGTGGTGCACAAATCCGATGTCGGCGGCGTGCGGCTCGGCCTCACCAGCGAGGCGGCGGTGCGGGATGCCGCCACGGAGATGCGGGCGCGGGTGGCGCAGGAGCGGCCCGAGGCCCGGATCACCGGCTTCGTCGTCCAGGCGATGCTGCGCCGGACGGAAGGACGCGAACTGATCGCCGGCCTCGTCGACGATCCGGTCTTCGGCCCCGTCGTGGTGTTCGGCCGCGGCGGCACCGCCGTCGAGGTGATCGACGACCGGGCGCTGGCGCTGCCGCCCCTCGACCGGCGCCTCGCCGCCGACCTCATCGGCCGCACCCGGGTGGCGCGCCGGCTCAAGGC
>JAEWKL010000278.1 GCA_023386115.1 Pseudomonadota bacterium | reverse complement strand
GCCCCGCCGCCGCGATCATCCCGAGATGCAGCCACATCGGGTCGGCGGCGACGACGCGGCCCTTCGCCCGCGCGTCGAACCGGCCGTGGGCGCCGTGGTCGCGGCGGGCATCGACCGGCTCGAACAGGTTGTCGGGCCGGCCGCGTTCCGCTGCCTCGGGGGCCATCTCGCTGCGGTAGCCGTGGCGGGCGAGGTAATGGTCGGTCAAGGCGGGGGCGCCTTGCGCGCCGAAGATCGCGAGCCAGGACGGGGTGCCGATCCACAATTCGCGCGGCGCGTCGTGAGCCGCGCGCAGGATCTCCTCGGCGATCGCCTCGGGCTGGAAGATCGGCGGCACCGGCTCGAGCTTGCGCGGCAGGCGCGAGCGGGCCCAGTCGAATTGCGGCGTGTTCACCGCCGGCAGCTGCACCATGGTGAGCCGGATGCCGCTGCGATGGTGCAGCACTTCGGTGCGCAGGCTGTCGACGAAGCCGCGCACCGCCGACTTGGCGGCGCAATAGGCCGCTTGCAGCGGGATCGACCGGTAGGCCAGGGCCGAGCCGACATGCACGATGGTCCCCCGGTCGGCCTCGCGCATGTGCCGCAGAGCGGCGAGCGTGCCGTGGACCTGGCCCAGATAGGTGACCTCGGTGACGCGCCGGAACTCCTCGGGGGTCGTCTGCGCCACCTCGGCGTAGACCGTCACCATGGCGTTATTGACCCAGACGTCGATGCCGCCGAACTCCTGCGCGATGGTGTCCGCCGCGCGGTCGACCGCCGCAGGGTCGGCGACGTCGGCCCGGTAGCCCAGCGCCTGGCCGCCGACCGCCCGCACCTCCTCGACCGCCGCCTCGATCCCGGCCCGGCCCCGCGCCACGATGCCGACGTTCCAGCCCCGGCGCCCGAAGGCGACCGCGACGGCGCGCCCGACCCCGGCGCTGCCGCCGGTCACCACGACGGTGGGGCGCGTTGTTCCGCTCATCCGACAGCTCCTCGCGACATGGGCGTCACCCGACAACGCGCCCGGAGCCGTTCGGGTGCAGGGCCGCAATCGGTGGGGGATGTGCCGGATCGGCGGGCAGCCTGCCCGCTATTATGTCTATACACAACGGCCCGGCGCCGGTACGACAGGCTTGACCGGACGAGGCTTGAGCGGAGGGAACGATGAGGGCGGTTGCCGCAGGGTTGGTGATGGCCGTCGCGCTGGCGGCGTCGGCCCAGGGGCCGGCTTACGCGCAGGAGACGAAGGTGACGGTCGGCCTGTCCGGCTGGACCGGCTTCGCCCCGCTGACGCTCGCCAAGGAAGCCGGCATCTTCAAGAAGAACGGCCTCGACGTCTCCCTCAAGAAGATCCCGCAGGCGAGCCGCCACCTCGCCATCCGCTCCGGCGACGTGCAATGCGCCGCCACCACGGTCGAGACCTGGGTGGTGTGGAACGCCAACGGCGTGCCGACGAAGCAGATCTTCCAGCTCGACAAGTCCTACGGGGCGGACGGCCTCGCCGTGCGCAACGACGTGGCGTCGATCAAGGATCTGAAGGGCAAGACGGTCGCGGCGTCCGTGCCCGGCACCGCGCCGTATTTCGGGCTGGCCTGGATCCTCAAGGCCAACGGCCTGTCGCTCAAGGACGTGAAGGTCGTCAACCTGGAGCCGGGACCTGCCGCGCAGGCCTTCATCGCGGGCCAGAACGACGGCGCGATGACCTACGAGCCCTATCTCTCGTCGGTACGGGCCGCGCCGCAGGCCGGCAAGATCATCGCCACCACGCTCGACTACCCGATGGTGATGGACACCTTCGGCTGCACGCCCGAGTTCCTCGACCAGAACCCGAAGGCCGCCAAGGCGCTCGCCGACAGCTACTTCGAGGCGCTCGACATGATCGCCAAGGACCCGCAAAAATCCTACGAGATCATGGGCGCCGACGTGAAGCAGACCGGCGAGGCCTTCGGCAATTCCGCGAAGTTCCTGCGCTGGCAGGACCGCGCCGCCAACAAGACCTTCTTTGGCGGCGAGATCCAGACCTTCTCGGAGAAGGCAGCGGACCTGCTGCTCGAGATCGGGGTGATCCGGCAGAAGCCCGACATCGCCGGGCTCTATGACAGCCGCTTCGTGCAGTGACCGGTTTGCGTCCGCTGCAGCCGGTCGGCGGCCCGGCGAAGGTCGTCCTCGGCTTGAGCTTCTTCGTGCTGTTCGTGGCGGCCTGGGCCGCCGCGACCCTCGGGGGGCTGGTGCCCAAGACCTTCCTGGCCGACCCGGTGACCATGGTCCAGGACGGCTGGCTGCTCCTCACCCGGTTCGATTTCCTGTCGGATATCGGCGTCACCGTGTGGCGGGTGGTCGGCGGCTTCCTGCTCGCCTGCCTGGTGGCGGTGCCGCTCGGGGTGATGATGGGGGCCTACAAGCCGGTCGAGGCGTTCTTCGAGCCCTTCGTCTCCTTCGCCCGCTACCTGCCGGCCTCGGCCTTCGTGCCGCTGCTGATCCTGTGGGCCGGCATCGGCGAGACGCAGAAGCTCCTCGTCATCTTCATCGGCTCGGTGTTCCAGCTGATCCTGATGATCGCCGTCGCGGTCGGCAACGTCCGGCGCGACCTCGTCGAGGCGGCCTACACGCTGGGGGCCAGTGACACCGGCATCATCCGCCGGGTGCTTCTCCCGGCGACCGCCCCGGAGATCGCCGAGATCCTGCGCCTCGTCCTCGGCTGGGCCTGGACCTACGTCATCGTCGCCGAGCTGATCGGCTCCTCGTCGGGCATCGGCCACATGATCATCGAGAGCCAGGCGCTGCTCGCCACCGGCCAGATCATCTTCGGCATCATCGTCATCGGGCTGATCGGCCTCGTCTCGGACTTCCTGTTCAAGGCGGCCAACCGGCTCCTGTTTCCCTGGAAGCTCGCCTGATGCGGGACAGTATCGAGGTCGCGGTCGAGGGGGTGGCGCGGGTCTTCCCCGGCCACCGCGGCGCCAAGCCCGTGCAGGCCCTGGCGCCCACGACTCTCTCGGTCGCCAAGAACGACTTCATCACCATCCTCGGACCATCCGGCTGCGGGAAGTCGACGCTGCTGCGCATCATTGCCGGGCTCGACCGGCCGAGCAGCGGCCGCGTGCTGATCGAGGGGCGCGAGGTCCGCGGGCCCGGACCGGACCGGGGGATGGTGTTCCAGTCCTACACCCTGTTCCCCTGGCTGACGGTCGCCGAGAACATCGGCTTCGGCCTGCGCGAGCGCGGCGTGCCGGCCCCTGAGCGCCGCGAGATCGTCGCCGCCTATCTCGACAAGGTGGGCCTGCGCGGCTTCGAGGGGCATTACCCCAAGCAGCTCTCCGGCGGCATGCAGCAGCGCACCGCCATCGCCCGGGCACTCGCCAACGATCCCGCCATCCTGCTCCTCGACGAGCCGTTCGGGGCCCTCGACAACCAGACCCGCGGGCTGATGCAGGAATTGCTGCTCGGCATCTGGGAGCGCGAGCGCAAGACGGTGATCTTCGTCACCCACGACATCGAGGAGGCGATCTTCATGGCCTCGCGGGTGATCGTGATGACGGCCCGCCCCGGGCGGATCAAGGCCGACGTGCCGGTCGATCTCGGCCATCCGCGCCACTACACGATCAAGACCAGCCCCGACTTCTCGCGGCTGAAGGCGCAGCTCACCGAGGAGATCCGGGCCGAGGCGGTGCTGGCGGCGCGGGAGCATTGAGGGGAGCCGAGGGAACCGCTTCAACCTCTCCGACCCTCGACCTCATCCTGAGGTGCTGCCGCATGCGGCAGCCTCGAAGGAGGGCTCCAGGACTCGCTGAGGCTTCTGGAGGCCTCCTTCGAGGCCCGCATCGCGGGCACCTCAGGATGAGGTATCGGGTCGGACGATGCATCCTGAAATCCGCATCCCCCCGCCTCGAATCTCCAAGTCCATGTTCTAACTGCGTCCCCCTCACCGAATGCCGCCGCCCCGGCGGCGCGACCGGTCAGGAGGACACATGAAGGCCTTCGTCGTCCGCAAGCCTGGCGGCCTCGACCGGCTGCAGATCGCCGAGCGGCCCGATCCCGGCGCGCCGGGTCCGGGCGAGATCCGGGTCGCGATCCACGCGACCTCGCTCAACTTTCACGACCTGCTGGTGGCGAGCGGGCGTTCCCCCGCCGAGGACGGCCGGGTGCTGATGTCGGACGGGGCCGGCACCGTCGAGGCGGTCGGCCCCGGCGTCACCGAGTTCGCCCCCGGCGACGCGGTCGTCTCCTGCTTTTTCCCGCACTGGGCGGACGGGCTGCCTCAAGCACCGGTCGGCACTTTCGCGCAGGTGCCCGGCGACGGGGTCGACGGCTTCGCCCTTGACCACGCGGTCCGGCCCGTCGGCGCCTTCACCCGCGCGCCGCGCGGCTGGAGCCCTGCTGAATCCGCCACCATCACCACCGCCGGACTCACGGCCTGGCGGGCGCTCGTCGGCGACGGCGGCCTGAAGGCCGGCGACACGGTGCTGGCGCTGGGCACCGGCGGCGTCTCGGTCGCGGCCCTGCAGATCGCCAAGGCGATGGGCGCCGCGGTGATCGTCACCTCCTCCTCCGACGCCAAGCTCGAGCGGGTGCGGGCGCTCGGCGCCGACCACACCATCAACTACCGCGCGAATCCTGACTGGGGCCGGCTGGTGCGCGACTGGACCGGGGGCGTCGGGGTCAACCACGTCGTCGAGGTCGGCGGGCCCGGGACCCTGGCGCAGTCGATCGAGGCGGTGCGCGTCGGCGGCCACATCGCGCTGATCGGCGTGCTCACCGGGCGGGCCGGCGAGGTGCCGACCTCCGCGCTGATGGCGAAGCAGGCGCGGCTCCAGGGCCTGATCGTCGGCAGCCGGCGCCAGCAGCAGGATTACGTCGCGGCCCTCGACCGGACCGGGATCCGCCCGGTGATCGACCGCATCGACGCCTTCGCCGAGCTGCCCGAGGCGTTCCGCCATCAGGAGAGCGGGCGCCATTTCGGCAAGCTCTGCGTCGCCTGGTAGCGGGCAAGCTCGACGGCGCCGCGTCTTCCGCGCTATGTCCTGACGATGAACGGAATCGTCGTGGTCGGCGCCGGCCAGGCCGGCTTTCAGCTCGGAGCCTCCCTGCGCGAGGGTGGCTATGCCGGGCCGGTGATCCTCGTCGGCGAGGAGCCCGGCCTGCCCTATGGCCGGCCGCCCCTGTCGAAGGCCTACATGCTGGGCAAGACCGATGCGGCGGGCCTGTCCTTACGGCCCGAGCCCTACTTCGCCGAGCATCGGCTGACCGTGCGCGCGGCGGAACGGGCGGTCGCCATCGACCGGGCGGCGCGCCGCCTCCACCTCGCCTCCGGGGAGGCGCTGCCTTACGACCACCTCGTCCTGGCAACCGGCGCCCGCAACCGCCCGCTGCCGGTGCCCGGCGCCGATCTTCCGGGTGTCCACCAGCTGCGGACGCTGGCCGAAGCCGACGGCCTGAAGGCGGCGCTCGCGGAGGCGCGGTCGGTCGCCGTGGTGGGCGCCGGCTTCATCGGACTCGAATTCGCGGCGGTCTGCGCCCAGAAGGGCCTTCCGGTCACGGTGATCGAGGGGCTGGACCGCCCCCTCGCCCGCGCGGTCTCCCCCGGCATGGCGGCGCTGATCGAGGCGTCCCACCTCCGGGCGGGCGTCCGCTTCCTGTTCGGCAGCGCGGTCTCGGGCATCGCCGGCGACGACCGCGTCCGGGCAGTGGCGCTCTCCGACGGCCGCGAGATCGCGGCCGACCTCGTCCTCGTCGGCATCGGCGTCATGCCGAACCACGATCTCGCGGCAGCGGCGGGTCTGCGGATCGAGAACGGGATCGCGGTCGACGCGATGCTCGCGACCGAGGATCCGGCGATCTCGGCGATCGGCGATTGCGCCAGCTTCCCCTCGCCCCATGCGGATGGCGCGCGGGTGCGCATCGAATCGGTGCAGAACGCCGTCGACGGCGCCCGCTGCGTCGCCGCCCGACTCACCGGGCGGCCCACCGCCTTCACGGCGGTGCCGTGGTTCTGGAGCGACCAGGGCCCGCTCAAGCTCCAGATCGCCGGCCTGTGCCAGCCGCACGACCGCGCGGTGCGCCGAGGGAACCCGGAATCCGGCAGCGTCTCGGTGTTCTGCTATCGCGGCGAACGCCTCGCGGGCGTCGAATCCCTCAATCGCCCGGCCGACCACATGATCGCCCGGCGCCTGCTGCAATCCGGCCGGAGCCCGACGCCCGATCAGGCGGCGGATCCCGTCTTCGACTTGAAGGCTCTCGCACTCGGCTGAAGGCGTGCTCCGCAGCGTCACGTCTCGACGGAGAGGCACGGGATGTCCTCTGCGACAGCCATCGGTATCCACGCGAAGGGCCCCGGCGGCCTGCTCGAGGGCACCTGGCAGCCGGCGGCAGCCGGCGCTCCGATCGTCCTGATCATCCCGGGCTCCGGCCCGCCCGATCGCGACGGCAACAACCCGGGCGGCGTGGCCGCGAGCACCTGCCGGCTCCTCGCCGAGGATCTGGCGGCGCGCGGCACCGCCTCGCTCCGCATCGACAAGCGCGGGATGGATGGCAGCCGGCTCGCAGCCGCCGACCCCGACGCGGTCACGCTCGGCGACTCCGTCGACGACGTCCGGGCCTGGATCGCGGAGATCCGCCGGCGCGACGCGGCGGCGCCGGTCTGGCTCCTCGGACACAGCGAGGGCGGGCTGGTCGCCCTGGCGGCAGCCGGAATAACGCCCGATCCCGCCGGCATGATCCTGGCGGCGGGATCGGGCGCCCGCTTGGCGCCGTGCTGCGCAGGCAGTTCGCCGCCAACCCGGCCAATGCCGGCATCATGGCGGAGGCGCTGACCGTCCTGGCGCGTCTCGAGCGGGGCGAGCGGGTGGAGAGCGTGAGCCCGGTCCTGCTCCCGCTGTTCCGCCCCGCGGTGCAGGGCTTCCTGATCAGCATGCTCCGGGTCGATCCCGCCGTGCTGATCGCGCAAGCGCGGATGCCGGTGCTCATCCGGCAGGGCGGGCGCGACACCCAGGTCGGCCGGGCCGACGCGCAGGCGCTGCACCGGGCGAACCCGGCGGCCCGCGTCGTAGTGCTGGCCGATGCCAACTATGTCCTCAAACCCGGCGCCTCAGCCAGACCGGGCCGCGAACATCGCCGCCTACCCGGACCCCGCCCTGCCCCTCGCGGCGGGGGTGATCGACGCGGTCGCCACGATGATGGGCGGCGGGCCGGTCCTACCCTGACCCTGCCCCGGCCCCCCCGCCCCCACCCCCGGGGCGCCCCCCCCCCCCGGAGCCCGGCGGAAGCCGCCCCCCCCCCCC
>JAEWKL010000263.1 GCA_023386115.1 Pseudomonadota bacterium | reverse complement strand
CGGCCCGACGGCAGGGCGGCACTCAGGCGCGCCATGGTGAGGTAGACGACCGGCGTCGTGAACAGGGTGAGCACCTGCGAGACGAGGAGGCCTCCGACGATCGCGTAGCCGAGCGGCTGGCGGATCTCGGATCCCGTGCCGGTGCCGAGCATCAGCGGCACGGCCCCGAGCAGGGCGCAGAGCGTCGTCATCAGGATCGGCCGGAAGCGCAACAGGCAGGCGCGGGTGATCGCCTCCTCGGGGGAGACGTGCTCATGCCGCTCGGCCGCGATCGCGACGTCGACCAGCATGATGCCGTTCTTCTTCACGATCCCGATCAGGAGGACGATCCCGATGATCCCGATCAGGTCGAGGGGCCGCCCGACCAGCATCAGGGTGGCGAGCGCCCCGAGACCGGCCGAGGGCAGGGTCGACAGGATGGTGAGCGGATGGATCGTGCTCTCGTAGAGCATGCCGAGGATGACGTAGACCGCGAACAGGGCGGCCAGGATCAGGAGCGGCGTGCTCGCCAGGGAGGTCTGGAAGGCCTGAGCGTTGCCCTGGAAGCTCGTGGCGATCGCAGGCGGCAGGTGCAGCTCCGCCGCCGTCTCCTCCACGGCCGCCACCGCCGCGCCGATCGTCGCCCCGGGCGCGAGATTGAAGCTCAGGGTCACCGACGGGAACTGGCCCTGGTGGTTCACGGCGGCGGGGCCGACCCCTTCGACGAACCGCGCGATCTGCCCGATCGGGACCTCGGTCCCGCTCTGCGAGCGGACGTAGATCCGGTCGAGCGCCGCCGGGCCGAGCTGGTCGCGCGGATCGACCTCGAGGATCGCGTAGTACTGGTTGAGCGCCGTGTAGATCCGCGCCACGTGGCGCTGGCCGAAGGCGTCGTACAGCGTCGCGTCGACGCGCGCCGGGTCGATTCCGAGGCGGGAGGCGGCATTGCGGTCGATCTCGACGCTGAGGGTGCGGGCGGTCGATTGCTGGTCGCTCGCCACCGCGCTGAGCTCGGGCCGCTTGCGCAGGGCCTCCAGCAGCCTTGGCGCGTAGAGGTTGAGCTCGTCGAGGTTCACGTCGGTGAGGGTATACTGGTACTGCGTCTTCGCAAGGCGGCTGCCGATGGTGATGTCCTGCGCCGCCTGCATGTAGAGCGTGATGCCCTGGACCTGCCGCAGCGCCTCCGAGAGGCGGGCGATCACCTGGTCGGCGGTGACGTCCCGCTCGGGTCGAGGCTTCAGGGTCAGGAAGACGCGCCCGTCATTCTCCGTCACGGTCGGGCCGCCCGGGCCGATATACCCGATCGCCGAGGCCACCGCCGGATCGCGGCCGGCGATCGCCAGGATCGCCGCCTGGCGCTGGCGCATCCCCTCCGGCGAGACGTCCTGCGCGGCCTCGCTGATGCCGACGATCAGCCCGGTATCCTGCTGCGGGAAGAAGCCCTTCGGGATGATCACGAACAGGGAGCCCGTCGCCGCCGCCGTCGCGAGGAAGACCGTGAGCGTGGCGAGGCGGTGACGCAGGACGACGCGCAGGGCCCGGCCATAGGCCTCCGTCAGGGCGGCGAGGCCGGCTTCGAGGAGGCGGGACAGCCGGCCCGGTGCGACCTCTACCGCGGGAAGCAGCCGCGCGCAGAGCATCGGGGTCAGGGTCAGCGAGACCACGACCGAGACGAGGATCGACGCCGCCACCGTGACGGCGAATTCGCGGAAGAGCAGGCCGACCACGCCCCCCATCAGGAAGAGCGGGATGAACACCGCGATCAACGAGAGCGAGATCGACACGATCGTGAAGCCGATCTCGCCCGCCCCGTCGAGGGCCGCCCGCATCGGCGTGGCGCCGTCCTCGATGCGGCGCACGATGGCCTCGACCATCACGATGGCATCGTCGACCACGAAGCCGATCGCGATGGTGAGCGCCATCAGCGACAGGTTGTCGAGGCTGTAGCCGAGCCCGAGCATCACCGCGAAGGTGCCGACGAGGGAGATCGGCACGGCGATGCCCGGGATGACGGTCGCCCAGAGCCGGCGCAGGAACAGCGCGATGACGCCGACGACGAGCGCGATGGTGAGGAGCAGGGTGATCCTGACGTCCGAGAGGCTGGCCTGGATGGTCTGGGTGCGGTCCGAGACGATCTCGACGTGGATGCCCGGCGGCAGCGAGGCCTTGAGCCGCGGCAGGGCGGCCCGGATCGCCGCCACCGTGGCGGTCACGTTCGCGCCCGGCTGACGCTGGATGGCGAGCAGCACGGCGGGCCTGTCGTTCAGCCATCCGGCGAGCGTGGTGTCCTGCGGGGCCTTCACCACCCGGCCGATATTCCGCACCCGGATCGGCGCGCCGTCCCGGTAGGCCACGATGGCGTCCTCGAAACCCTGCACCGTCGTCAGCTGGTCGTTGGTCCGCAAGGAGACGGCCTGCTCGCGGCCGTAGAGCTGTCCCTTCGGCTGCAGCACCGTGAGGGTCCCGAGCGCGCTGCGCACCGCCTCGATGTCGAGGTTCTCGGCCGCGAGCTGCGCCGGATTGACCTGGATGCGCAAGGACGGGCTCTGCAGCCCGCCGAGGCCGACGAAGCCGACACCGGGGATCCGCGAGATGGTCTGGGCCAGGATCGAGTTCGCGTAATCGCTCACCGTCATGATCGGCAGCACGTCCGAGGTGAGCGCGACGAGCAGGATCGGCGTGTCGGCCGGATTGGTCTTGCGGTAGGTGGGCGGATTGAGGAGGGCCGCAGGAAGTTGCCCCTGCGTCGCGTTGATCGCCGCCTGCACGTCGCCGGCGGCGGAATCCACGTTGCGGCTGCGGTCGAACTGCAGCGTGAGGGCGGCAAACCCCGTGCCGCTGCTCGAGGTCATCTGGGCCAGGCCGGGGATCTGGCCGAACTGGCGTTCGAGCTGCGTCGTGACCGAGGCCGCGACGGTGGCCGGATCGGCCCCCGGCAGCTGGGCGGTGACCTGGATGGTCGGCGTATCGATGTCGGGCAACGCCGCGACGGGCAGGAGCCGGTAGCTGATCGCGCCGAGCACCACGACCGCCAGCATCATGAGCGCCGTGGCGATCGGCCGGGTGATGAACGGGGCCGAGAGGTTCCCTTGTCCGGGATTCCCGGTCGCGCGGGTCATGATCGTCGGATTCATGGCAGCATCCCCGCGCTCGCCGTCGTGGTGTTCGGCACCTCGGAGGCCGGTGCGCTCACGGTCAGCGTGCCGGGGGTGAGCCGGTACTGGCCCTGGACCACCACCGTCTCGCCGGCGCGCAGGCCCGATGCGATCAGGGCCGTGCCCTGGACGCGCTGGGCGACCCGCACCGGCCGCATCGACACCCTCCGGTCCGGGCCGACGACGAAGACGAAGGGGCCCTGGTCGTTCTGCTGCACGGCGTCGGTCGGGACGGTGAGCGCGTCGCGGACGATCGAGGTCGTCACCCGCACGTTGACGAAGGTGCCCGGCCAGAGCTGGCGCTGCGCATTCGGGAAGGTCGCCTTGAGCTGGACCGTGCCGGATCGCGCATCCGCCCGGTTGTTGACGAGGAGCAGGGTGCCGGTATCGAGCCGGCGCGTCCCCGATTGATCCTCGACGGTCGTCGGCACGGGCCCCTGCGCCAGGGCCTCCTGCACCTGCGGGATGTCGGAGGCCGGCAGGGTGAACACGACGCTGATCGGCTGGACCTGGGTGAGCGTCACGATTCCCGTCGGATCGGTCGGGCGGACGACGTTGCCCGGATCGACCAGGCGCAGGCCCGTGACGCCGTCGAACGGGGCGCGCAGGGTCGCGAAGTCGAGCTGGGTCCGGGCCTCGGCGATGGCGGCCTGGTCGGCCGCGAGGGTGCCGCGCGTCTGCGCGATCCGGGCCCGCTCGCCCGCGACCTGCTCGTCGGAGGCAAAGCCGCGCTGGAGCAGCGGCTCGTCGCGGTGCAGGTTCGTCTCCTGGTTGCCGAGGAGCGCCTGATCGCGGGCGAGCTGGGCCTCGGCCTGATCGACCCGCGCCTGGTAGAGGCGCGGGTCGATCCGTGCCAGGACGTCCCCGCGCCGCACCGATTGTCCCTCGGTGAAGGCGACGCTCTCCAGGATGCCGGGGACCTGGCTGCGGATCAGGGCCTCGTTGAGGGCCCGGACCGTGCCGATGCCGGTCAGGATCAGCGGGACGTCACCTTGCGCAACGCGCGCCGTGACGACGGGAACCGGGCCCGGGTCCGACGGGCCCCGGCCCGGCGCCGGCCGGGTGCCGAGAGAGACGGCCGCACCGATTGCGGCGAGGCCTGAGATGCTCAGGATGATCGTCAGCCAGCGGGACATCGGCGGTCGCCTCCACGCGACGGCACGCGGCCGATCCAACGGCCGCGTTCCGAAATTCCGGCGTCATTCCGGGATGAGGGCATCCGCCGGACCGCCGGCGTGGCTGCCGGAGTAGCGGTAGGCCGGGCTCCTGACGACCGGGACGATCGGCGCGGGCGTGCCATTCGGGATCAGGGCGTCCGCCGGACCGCCGGCGTGGCTGCCGGCGTAGCGATAGGCCGGGTCCTTGACGACCGGGACGATCGGCGCGGGCGTCCCGTCCGGGATCAGCGCGTCGGCGGGTCCACCGGCATGCGTGCCTGAGTATTCGTAGGCGTTCTTGGTCGCGGTCTTCGCGCCCTGCGCCGCCGCCACGTTCGTCGTGAGGGCGAGAAGCACGACGGGCAGGATGGATCGGGCGTTCATGATCAGCCTCATCTTCGCAAGAGCCGCCTCAGCGGCGTCCTGGTCAGAATGACGATCCGATGCTCGGAAAGACATTCATATCAAGGCATTGCAATGAAAACCGTTGATATGGGGACCCTATACTCGGGTATAGGTTTATCGGCCTGTCTCGTGGCAGGCCCGGCAGGCCCGCGACCGCCCGGAATGGCCGGCCCGGCCGGGCGCGGCGATCGTGTGTGACGGGGCGGCCGGGTCGCGCGCGCCGCGCATAGCAGCGTTGGATGAGCAGCCGAGGCCATCACTGGAAAAACGGCCGCGCACATCATTCCGTCACGTCATGCGCCTTGGTCCAACGCATGACCTGCAATCCGGTAGACTGACGTCCGGCGTACAGCCCGAATGAAACCTCCGTATAATTACGCCCGGGAGGGCCGTGAGGCATCGTCCGGCTCGCCGCATCGGACCGAGGGGAGCCGGGCGGCGGCGGCCGGGCCGGGGGAGGGGCGGATGACGATGGCATTCCCGGGAGGACCGGCAGGGGGCGACGCCCTGATGCGCTCCGAAGCGGCGCGCACGGCCATGGCCCGCCTCCTGGCGGTTGCCGGCCACGATCTCAAGCAACCGCTGCAGATCGCCCTGATGGCGATCGATCGCGCCGTCCGCGACGGCGTCGCCCCCCGGGCGGCAGCCCGCCTCGACCTCGCCAGCGACGCGCTCCAGCGGCTCGGGCGCGAGCTCGACGATCTCGCCCGCTCGTCGCAGGCCGGTGACGTGCAGCCGCGGCTTCAACCCGTCCCCTTGAGGCCGCTGCTCGCCGGGATGCAGGCCGAGTGGCGGGCCTGCGCGGAGACGAGCGGCGTGACGCTGCGCGTCCGGTCCACGCGGCTCGTCGCGTGGACCGATGCGGCGATGCTCGCCACGATCCTGCGCAACCTCATCGGCAACGCCGTCAAGTATGCGCGGCCGGGCGGCCGGGTCGTGGTCGGCTGCCGTCGCCGCGGCACCCGGATCGAGGTCGCCGTGCTGGATGACGGCGCGGGCATCGCGCCCGAGCGGCTCGCCACCCTGTTCGAGGCCTTCGACCGGGCCGGGCGCCGCGACGGGGCTGGCCTCGGGCTCGGCCTTCACATCGTCCGCCAGACCGCGCAGGCGCTCAAGGTCCCGGTCGGGGTGCGCTCGGCGCCCGGCCGCGGGTCGGTCTTCAGCATCGCCCTGCCGCGGGCGGATCACGAGGGGCCGGATGCGCGCGACGCCTGAGGCCCAAGCTGAGGTCCAAGTCCACGATCGGCTGGCTCCTCGCACCGGCGCGGTCCTGATCGCGGCCGGCGTGTTCCTCCTCGACGCGTTCTCGCCCATCGAGGGCGCGGTGGCGGTCCTGTACGTCGTCGTCGTCCTGATCGCCGCCCGGAGCTTCACCCGGCGCGGCGTGGTGCTGACCACCGCCGGGTGCCTGGTCCTCACGCTCGTGGCCTATCTGGCCGCGCACCGCGCCGACGATGTCGGTGCTCCGCTGCTGCGCTGCTTCGTCAGCCTCGCGGCGATCGGCATCACGGCGGCGCTCGGCCTGCGCCACAAGGCCGATGCCGCCGTGCTGGCGGAGCAGGCCAGCCTCCTCGACCTCACCCACGATGCCGTCTTCGTGCGCGACGCCCGCGACGTGATCACCTTCTGGAACCGCGCCGCGGAGCTGTTCTACGGCTGGCCCGCCGCCGAGGCGGTCGGCTGCGTCGCGCACGACCTGCTGCACACGGTGTTTCCCGCCGACCGGGCCATGATCCTCGACGAACTGCATCGCACCGGCCGCTGGGAGGGCGAGCTCGTCCAGCGGACGCGCGCGGGCGACGCCGTCACCGTGGAGAGCCGCTGGGTCCTCCGACGCGACGCCGAGGGCGCGCCGCTCGCGGTGCTCGAGACGAACACCGACGTCACCGAGCGCAAGCGCACCTACTCGCAGCTGG
>JAEWKL010000254.1 GCA_023386115.1 Pseudomonadota bacterium | reverse complement strand
GCCCTCCTCCTCGCGGTCCTGACCGCCCTCGCGGCGGGCCGCGCCGCCGCCGCCGGCCTGCCCGACGAGATCCGCGAGCGCGGGACCTTGCGGCTCGCCGTCAACGCCACCTACGCGCCGATGGAATACCGCGACCCCGAGACCAACACGCTGAAAGGTCTCGACATCGACCTCGCGGCCGAGATGGCGAAGCGCCTCGGAGTCGGCATCGCCTGGAGCGAGGTCCCGTTCGCCGAGCTGATCCTGTCGCTGCAATCCGGCCGGTCGGACTTCGTCATCAGCGGCATCTCGGACCGCGCCTCGCGCCGGGACAAGGCCGACTTCATCGACTACCTGACGACCGGCGCCCAGTTCTTCGTCCTCGCCGGCAGCCCGGCCGCGACCGAGGCGGATCTCTGCGGCAAGCGGATCGGCACCACCCGCAGCACCTCGTTCCCGGCCCAGATCGAGGAGTGGAGCAAAGCGGCCTGCGCGGGTGCGGGCAAGCCGCCGGCGATCGTCGCGCCGGGCGAGAACAGCATCGACGTGCGCAACCAGCTCAAGCAGGGCCGCATCGACGCTGCGGTCCAGGGCAGCGAGACGCTGCCTTACGCGCAAGGGCTGGAGGCGGGCCGCTACCGCGTCCTCGGCGCGCCGTTCACCAAGGGCTACCAGGGAATCATGGTACGCAAGGAGGACGCTGCCTTGCGCGAGGCCCTGACCGCGACCCTGCGGGCGATGATCGCCGACGGCAGCTACGGCACGATCCTGGCGAGATACGGCTTGTCGGCCAACGCGGTCCCCGAGCCCCTCCTGAACGCGAGCGACCAATGAGCAGCGGACGCGCCCTCGCCGAGGGCTTTCCCGATCTCACCGGCCTGCCGACCGCCCGGCGCACCCATTGGGGCCGCTGGCTCGCCGCCGGCCTGATCCTCTGCGTCCTGGCGCTGGTCGGGCGTGCCTTCGCGCAAGGCCAGATCGAGTGGTCCTATGTCGGGCGCTTCCTCACCGTGCCGGTGATCCTGCACGGCATCGTCAACACCCTGACCATGGCGGTGCTGGCGATGAGCCTCGGCATCGTGCTCGGCCTCGTCGTCGCGGTGATGCGGCTCTCGCCCAACCCGGTGCTGAAGGGGGTGGCGGCCGGGTATACCTGGCTGTTTCGCGGCACGCCGCTGATCCTGCAGCTCCTGCTGTGGTTCAACCTGGCGCTGGTCTTTCCGGTGATCGGGATCCCGGGCCTGTGGTCGGCGAAGTCGGTCGACGTGATGACGCCGTTCCTCGCCGCGCTCTTGGGCCTCGGCATCAACCAGGGCGCCTACACCTCGGAGGTGATGCGCGCCGGCCTGCTCTCGGTCGATACCGGGCAGTACGAGGCCGCGCAGGCGATCGGCATGGGCCGACTGAAGGCGCTCTACCGGATCATCCTGCCCCAGGCGATGCGGGTGGTGCTGCCGCCGCTCGGCAACGAGTTCATCGGCCTCGTCAAGGCGACCTCGCTTGCCAGCGTGATCCAGTACCCGGAGGTGCTGCACGCCGCCGAGAACATCTACTACGCGAATTCCCGGGTCATCGAACTCCTGATCGTCGCCGGCCTGTGGTACCTGCTGGTGGTGTCGATCCTGACGCCCCTGCAGATGCTGCTCGAGCGCTGCTTCGCCCGCGGCACCGCGAGGATCACCCGATGAGCGCGCCGCCCCTCGTTGCCGTCCGCCGCGTCTCCAAGAGCTTCGGCACGTTCAAGGCCCTCGACGACGTCTCCCTTGATGTCCGCTCCGGCGAGGTGATGTGCCTGATCGGCGCCTCCGGCTCGGGCAAGACGACGCTTCTGCGCTGCGTCAACCAGCTCACCCGGATCGATGCCGGCGGCATCTGGCTCGACGGCGAACTTCTGGGGATGCGCGAGGCCGGCGGGCGGCTGCACGCCTTGAGCGAGCGCGAGGTGGCGCGCCAGCGCCTCAAGACCGGCATGGTGTTCCAGCGCTTCAACCTGTTCCCGCACAAGACCGCGCTCGAGAACGTCACCGAGGGGCCCGTGCACGTCCAGGGCCGCCGGCCGGCGGAGGTGCGGGACGAGGCGGTGGCGCTTCTCGCCCGGGTCGGCCTCGCCGCCAAGGCGGACAACTATCCCGCCCAGCTCTCCGGCGGGCAGCAGCAGCGCGTCGCCATCGCGCGGGCGCTCGCCATGAAGCCGCAGCTGATGCTGTTCGACGAGCCGACCTCGGCCCTCGACCCCGAGCTCGTCGGCGAGGTGCTGGCGGTGATGCGCGAGCTCGCGCGCTCCGGCATGACCATGATGGTCGTCACCCACGAGCTGGGCTTTGCCCGCGAGGTCGCCGACACCGTGGTCTACATGGACCAGGGCGGCATCGTCGAGGCGGGCACGCCGGCGGACGTTCTAGGTGGTCCCCGCGAGGCCCGTACCCGCAGCTTCCTGTCGGCGGTCATCGGCTGAGGTCCCTTTTCCGAGAGTGTACGAGGAGGTTTTGGTGAAGCGCCTGATCGCGATCGGTCTCATGAGCTTGTCCGCCACGATGGCCGCGGCGCAGGACGCGCCGAAGGCCGCCCTGCCGCCGGAGATCGCCAAGAGCGGCACGCTCAAGGTCGCGATCGTGCCGAACTATCCGCCGATGGAGTTCAAGAACCCCGAGACCGGCCAGCTCACCGGCTTCGACGTCGATCTCGGCGATGCGCTCGCAAAGAAGCTCGGGGTGAAGCTCGCCTGGCAGGAGACGAGCTTCGACCAGATGATGCCGGCGCTCTCGACCGGCCGGGTCGACGCGATCCTGTCCGGCATGACTGACCTCGCGACCCGGCACGACACCGCGACCTTCGTCGACTACCTGCGCAGCGGCCCGCAATTCTTCGTCCGCAAGGCCCGCCAGGCCGAGTTCACCGGCATGGCCTCGCTCTGCGGCAAGAAGGCCGGGGCGAGCCGGCGCACCTCGTTCCCGCGCGAGATCGCGGCCTGGAGCGAGCAGAACTGCAAGGACAATCCGGTGGTGTTCGTCGGCACGGAAGGCTCGGCCGATGCCCGCACCCAGCTCAAGCAGGGCCGCATCGACGCTGCCGTCCAGGGCAACGAGACGCTGCCCTACGTCATGGGGCTGGAGCCCGACACCTACCTGGCCCTCGGCACACCGATCGCCCTGCAATATACCGGCATCGCACTCCCCGTGAAGGAGACCGGCCTGCATCAGGCCGTGGCCGGCGCCCTCGACGCGCTGATCGCCGACGGGACCTACAAGGCGCTCCTGGAGAAGTGGAAGCTCACCGAGAACGGCGTCGACAAGGCGCTGATCAACGGGGCGAAGTAACGACGACAGTCGCCGGAGACCCGCTGCCGAATGAGGCGTGGGTTACCCCTCTCCCCGCCCGCGGGAAGAGGGGAAATCCCGCGCCTCCTCTAGCCCCGGACAGCCCTTCCACACCAGAGAGCGCCAACGCGTCGACGCCCGTGCTTCTGGAATCCCTGCCCGGAGCCCCGCAGCCAAACCACCCACACGAGACCTCCCATGAACCGCGCCGCCCTCGACAGCATCCCGCTCACCCCCGCCAACCTCGCACCCCCGGCCCCGGACTATCCCTGGCCGGCCCCGTACCGCTCGGCGATGTTCCTCTCCTTCGACGTCGATGCCGAGAGCGCCTGGACCAGCAAGGATGCGGGCCACGCCGAGCGCTTGGTCACCATGAGCTACGGCGCCTACGAGGCCCGCGTCGGCACGCCGAAGCTCCTCGAACTCCTCGACCAGCTCGGCCTCAAGGGCACGTTCTTCATCACCGGCTGGGCGGTCGACGCCTATCCGGCGATGGCCGAGGCGATCGTGCGGGGCGGCCACGAGATCGGCCATCACGGCTACCACCACCTGATGCCCGATCCCGGCGCGCCCTTCATGGAGGAGGAGATCGAGCGCGGCTTCGAGACCCTGAAGCGCCGCCTCGGCGTGGTGCCGACGGGCTACCGCGCCCCCTACGGCGAATTCACGGATGAGTTGCGCCGGACCTTGGTCAAGCATGGCATCGTCTACACCTCGTCGTTCCGCGACGACGTGCGGCCCTACCGCCACGTGCTGCGCGATCGGACGCCCGGCCCGATCGAATTGCCGGTGACGGCGAGCTACGACGACTGGATGCACGGCCTCTCGACCCGGTTCAGCCCGCGCTCGATCTTCCCCAAGGAGCATGTGCTGTCGCTGTGGAAGGACGAGCTCGACGAGGTGCGCGACTGGGGCGCGATGGTGACGACGGTGCTGCATCCCCAGTGCAGCGGCCGACCGATGCGCCTTCGCCTCCTGCGCGAGTTCCTGACCTACGCTCAAGGCTGCCCCGATCTCTGGATCGCGACTGGCGAGGCGATCAGCGAGAACTTCTTGAATCACGAGAGGGCGGCGTGACCTCGATCGCGATCTTCGGCTCCTACGTCCTCACCCGCCAAGACGGCGCGCCGCGCATCGAGCGCGACCGCTGGGTGCTGGTCGAGGGCCGCCGCATCGCCGCGGTCACGCCGGACCGGCCGGCGGCGGACGAGACCTACGACCGGCCGGGCCGCCTCGTGCTGCCGGGCCTCCTCAACCTGCACAATCACTGCTTCAGCGAGGCGATTGCCCGCTCGCACACCGAGGACGGGCGGGGGCGCAAGGGGGGCAAGAGCATCGTCTACACGGTGCTGCTGCCGCTCTCGAAGACCGCGCTCCACGTCCTATCGCCGCAGGAGCGCCTGGCCGCCGCGCGGCTCGGCATCCTGCAACTCCTCAAGGGCGGCGCGACCACGGTGATGGAGCCGTTCCGCAACGGCTTGCCTGAGATGTTCGAGGCGGCCGAGGAGATGGGCCTGCGCTTCTACGGCGCCCCCTACCTGTTCTCCACCGCGGACGCCAAGGCCGGCCCGGACGGGCGCGTCGCCTACCGGGGCGACGACGGCGACGCCGATCTCGCCGCCTGGAACGCGCTCCACGCCCGCTGGGAGGGCCGGGGCCAGGGCCGCATCAGGCTGGCCATGAGCCCGCACGCCACCGACACCTGCGGCCCAGACTTGCTCCGCGCCTGCGCCGCCCGGGCGCGGGAGCTCGGCGTGCCGATCACCACCCACCTCGCCCAGAGCGACGACGAGGTCGCGACCATCCGAGCGCGCCACGACGGGCGCAGCCCCGCGGAGTACCTCGACTGGCTCGGCCTGCTGGCGCCCGACTTGCTCGCCGCCCACTGCATCGCCAGCAGCGACGACGACCTGCGCTTGATGGCGGCGCGGGGCGCCACGGTGCTGAACTGCCCGCGGGTCTTCGCCCGGGCCGGCCGCACCGCCGCCTTCTCTCGCTTCGCTGCCCACGGCATCCGCACCTTGGTGGGAACCGACGGCTACAACATGGACCTCCTGGGCGAGCTGAACGCCGCCTCGCTGATCTCGAAGGTCGCCGCCGGCCGAGCCGAGGTCGCGGACTCCGCCGCCCTGATCGACGCCGTGACGGGCCAGGCCGCCGCGGTGATCCGGCGCCCGGATCTCGGCGTGATCGCGCCGGGCGCCACCGCCGACCTGACGGTGGTGGACATGATGCACCCGCACCTGCAACCGCTGCACGATCCCTTGCGCGCACTGATCGCGCTGGCCAACCGGGCCGACATCGCCCAGGTCCTCGTCGATGGCCGGGTCCTCATCAACGAAGGCCGCTACCGGGCAGGCGACGAGGGCAAGATCGTTCGCGAGGGCGCCGCCGCGATCGAGCGGGTCTGGAACATGCCGGAGGTCCGGGCGGCTTTCGCCGACGATGCCTGAACTGTGGGACGGATGGGCCAAGCCGCGACGCAGGCGCCGGGACCGTGCCGCAGAAGGCCGTCGATCGCCGCCTCGGCCGCTCTCTCTCTGGGCCGTTGGACCGTGAGCCGGGGGACACGCCACCGAGGCGCTCGGCGATCTGCGTCCGGTTCAGGCCCTCGGCCTCCCGCAGGCGGAAGGCCTCCCGGCCGAGGGACGCCAGCTCGACCGTCACGGCCGCATCGGCCCCGACGGCGACCGGCTCTGGAGGAGGCGGGACTCGGCGCGGACAATCGAGGCGCTTCGCGACCCGCCGCTGAGTGAAGGACGACGTTTCCGCAGGTTCGGAAGAACTGCCGCGCGACCTCGCCAACAAGGTTGCATCATCGAATTTTTCCACCGCCATATCGGCTCCGCATTGACCGCAAGGCGGATGGAAATCCCTAAAAATCCCGCGGTTTGAAGCGGGTATGGTGTGCCGGCATCGGCGGTAGACGGCCTACCTCCAATCGTCAGAAACTCATCCTGGCGATCTTTTGCCTCCTCCCTTCGGCTCCAAGGGATATTCGGAGGTGTCCAGATTGCGGCAGATGCGGCTCTGGACTATCGTGACTTGTTTGCTTCGTCCGCGATCGATCGAGCATCCGGCCATGCTGCAGGTCCGTCTATTAGGGTGCTTTGCCCTTGAGCAGTCCCAACGGGATCAATCGGCAATGCTCGGCCGGAACGGCCGGCGGCTCGCAGCCTACCTGTTCGCCTATCCCAACCGCAGCCATCGGCGCGACAGGCTGATCGACCTGTTCTGGACCGAGAGCGCGCCGGACCAGGGACGCACCGCCTTCAGCACGGCGCTCTGGAAGATCAAGCGCACCATCGGCGCCTCCGGCCGGCAGATGGCGCTGCACGCGGTCGGGCCGAACGTGGTGCTGGAGATCGCCAAGCCGGCGATCGTCGACGCCCACCGCTTCGCCACCGATATCGAGGTCGCGCTCTCGGCGAGCTGCGCCGACTCGATCCGACCGGCGATCGAACTCTATGGGGGCGCCTTTCTCGAGGAGTTCGACGGGGACTGGGTGCTGGAGGAGCGCGAGCGTCTCGAGGTCCTCTACGTCCGCGCGCTGACGCTGATGATGCGGCAGGCCGCGAACCAGTCCCGCTACGAGGACGCGCTGAGCTGCGCGCGCCGGATCCTCGCGACGGATCCGATGCGCGAGAGCGCGCAGCGCGCGACCATGCTGCTCTACACGCTGAACGGCCAGCGCGGTCAGGCCATCCGGCAGTTCGAGCGATGCCGGGCGACCTTGCGCGAGGAATGCGGCGTCGACCCGATGCCGGAGACCCGCTCGCTCGACCTGATGATCCGCAGCGGCGCGGTCTTCGAGCGGATCCCGGCCCTCCTCAGCGAGACCTTCGGCACCCGCAGCTGAGCCGCGCCGCGACCCGGCGCACGATCGGTCCAGGTCGAACCAGCCCGTCACGCCTGCGCTCTCGCCAGGGCCGCCACGACCTGGGCGTCGCTCCCGGTGTGCCCGGACAGTCTGGGCTTGCCGCGCCGCCGAGCACGAAGGCGGCGAGCGAACCCCATCCCCGAACGCTTCCGCATCTCCCCCGGCGCGACCGGGTCGCGGGCGGCCCCCCCCGGGGGGGCGCGGCGGGGG